>CAZOEX010000203.1:0-4733 GCA_964578925.1 uncultured Gemmatimonadota bacterium
TGACGGTCGGGCTGATGCCGATCACCGGGCTGCCCCTTCCGTTCCTCAGCTACGGTGGGAGCTTCCTGCTGATGACCTTCGTCGGGGTCGGCCTCGCCACGCGGGTGGCGATCGAGAACTGACTCGCCCGGCGTCCCGACGACCGGCGCGCCCGGCCAGCTCGTTCGACGCTGTTCGGCGTCCACCGTATATTGCGGCGATTTCGACTCGGATCCCGGAGCCTCCGATGGCGTGGTTTCGCAAGGATAAAGAGCCGCTCCAGGCGCAGAAGCGTGAGCTCGCGGCCGACGTATGGGAGAAGTGCGAGGGCTGCGGCGCCGCCCTCTACGTCCGTCGGCTCGAGGAGAACGATCGTGTCTGCCCGGAATGCGGTTATCACTTCCGCATCGGCGCGGTCGATTACCTTCGCATCCTCTTCGACGACGGCTTCGACGAGGAATTCGGCGACGGTCTGCGCTCGTCCGATCCGCTGGGCTTCGTCGACTCCAAGCCGTACCCGCTGCGCGTGGAGATCGCCGAGAAGAAGGTGGGGAAGCACGACGCGATCCTCACCGGCGCGGGCCGCATCGACGGGCGGATCGTCTGCGGCGGGATCATGGACTTCGGGTTCATCGGTGGTTCGATGGGTTCGGTGGTCGGCGAGAAGGTGGCGCGGATGCTCGAGGGCGCGATCGAGCGGTCGTGCCCCGCGCTCATCGTCTCGGCGTCGGGCGGCGCCCGGATGCAGGAGGGGATCTTCTCGCTCATGCAGCTCGCGAAGACGTCCGCGGCGCTCCACAAGCTGGCCGAGGCCGGGCTGCCCTACATCAGCATCCTCACGCACCCGACGACCGGGGGGGTGACCGCGAGCTTCGCCATGCTGGGCGACGTGAACCTGGCGGAGCCGGGCGCCCTGATCGGTTTCGCCGGCCCGCGCGTCATCAAGGAGACGATCCGCCAGGATCTGCCCGAGGGCTTCCAGACCGCGGAGTTCCTGGAGGAGAACGGGATGGTCGACCGGATCGTCCCACGCCACCAGCTCAAGCAGACCGTCACCCTGCTGCTGAACCACATGTGCTGAAACCGGGCGGTTCGGGGCGTCGAACGCCCCGGACGGACGGCGCGCTGGGCCGCCTGCTCGCCCGGCGAGACCCCGCGACGGTCCGATTCGGACGGGAGCGCATCCGCGCGCTGCTGGCAGGACTGGGGCGTCCGGAGCGCGACTACCCGGCGATCCACGTGGCCGGAACGAACGGGAAGGGGTCGGTGGCCGCGACCGCCGAGGCGCTTCTCCGAGCCGCCGGCCACCGGACCGGCCTCTACACCTCGCCCCACGTCCTCGAATTCATCGACCGCATCGCGATCGACGGCCGGACGGCGGAGATCGAGCTGCTCGAGGCGACCGCCGCGGAGGTGCTGCCCCTGGCGGAGTCCGTGGAGGCGACCTTCTTCGAGGCCGTCACCGCGCTGGCGCTCGCCGCCTTCTCGCGCTCCGGCGTCGACGCGGCCGTCGTCGAGGTCGGGCTCGGCGGCCGGCTCGACGCCACGAACGTTCTCGACGCCGGGGTGGCCGTGATCACCTCGATCGATCTCGACCACGCGGCCTATCTGGGGAGCGACCTGGCCGGGATCGCGCGGGAGAAGGCCGGGATCATCGCTCCGGGCGCCACCGTCGTGCTCGGCGAGCTGGGCCGCGGGCCGCGGGCCGCGATCCAGGCGGTCGCCGAGGGGCTCCCGTCGGCCGGCGGCGTCCGGCCCGTGCGGCTTCTCGCGGCGGGCGAAGAGATCCGGGTCTCCGGCGTGGAGGAGCGGCCCGACGGCACGGTCTTCGTGTACGCCTCGGACGATCGTCCGGCACCGCTCGAGCTCGAGACCCCGCTGCGCGGTATCCACCAGGCGCGCAACACGGCGCTCGCCCTGGCGGCCGTCGACGCCTTCGAAGGTGAGCCGCTTCCGGCGGCCACCGTGCGCCGCGGCCTGGCGTCCGTGCGATGGCCCGGACGATTCGACGTCCGGCGTGACGGCGTCGGCGAGGGAGCCGACGGGTCCGCCGGGGCTCCGACTCGCGTCTACGACATCGCCCACAATCCTGCGGCCGCCGAGGTGCTGGCCGGACAGCTGGCGCGCGCCGTGGAGCGCGGAGAGCTGCCCCGCCCGGTCGTCCTCCTGGCGGCGGTGCTCGGCGACAAGGACTGGCGCAGACTGCTCGGTCCGCTGCTCGAGGTGTGCGACGACGCCGTGTTCACGGACGCGCCTTCGGCCCCGCCGGCGCGCCGCTGGGATCCGCACGCGGCGGCCCGGGAGCTGGCCTCCTGGGGAGCGATCGCCGTCGAGCCGGACTTCGACGCGGCCCTTCGCCAGGCGAAGCGGGCGGCGCGATCGGGCACCGTGGTCGTGACGGGTTCGAGCTACACGGTGGGCGACGGGCTGCGCCGCGAGCCCTGACGGTCGCGGGTCGTCGAGCGATCGGTTATCTATGTTGGCTCACATCCGGTGCGCGTTTTCTGACCGTACAGGTGTACAGTTAGAAGGAACGCCGCGGACTCATGCACATGACGCGACGACGTGACAAGGAGCAGGTAGATATCATGATGTACGATCCAAAGGTAGTGAAGCCGATGCGCGAGGAGCTCGTCCGGCTCGGAGCGACCGAGCTGCTCAGCCCCGAGGACGTCGACGAGGTGTTCGGCGAGAACGCCAGCGGCACGACGCTGCTCGTCGTGAACTCCGTGTGCGGCTGCGCGGCGGCCAACGCGCGTCCGGCCGTCGCCATCGCTCGCGGCCACGAGGTGCAGCCCGACCGCATCGTCACCGTCTTCGCCGGCCAGGACAAAGAGGCCACCGAGCGCGCACGTTCCTACATGCCCGGCTACCGGCCGTCCAGCCCTTCGATCGGATTGTTCCGTGACGGCGAGCACGTCTTCATGCTCGAGCGCCACCAGATCGAAGGTCGGGACGCGCCGTCCATCGCCGCCGACCTGCGTAAGGCCTACGACGAATACTGCGGCTCCCGCGTCTAGAGGCTGTTGAAGAACTGGGGTGCGCTTCGTTGATCGACGCATGGAGCTGAGCAGTCTTCCGGGGTTCCGCGACTTCTTCCCCGAGGAGATGCGCCGACGCGCGCACATCCTCGGGGTCTGGCGCGACGTGGCCGCCCGCTACGGGTTCGAGGAATACGACGGGCCTCCCCTCGAGCCCCTCGAGCTCTACACGCGGAAGTCGGGCGAGGAGATCGTTTCTCAGCTCTACGAGTTCGAGGACCAGGGGCAGCGTCGCGTCGCGTTGCGGCCGGAGATGACGCCCACCTTCGCCCGCATGGTCGGCGCGCGGGCCGCGGGGCTTCCGAAGCCGATCCGCTGGTTCTCGATCCCGCAGCTCTTCCGCTACGAGCGGCCGCAGAAGGGCCGGCTGCGCGAGCACTTCCAGCTCAACATGGACATCGTGGGCGAGAGCGACGAGGCGGCGGACGCCGAGATCATCGCGGCGGCGATCGACGTCCTCCGGGCCTTCGGGTTGACGGCCGAGGACGTGGTCGTGCGGATCTCGGACCGCCGAGTGATTGCGGCGCGGCTGTCGGAGCTGGGCGCGACCGAGTCGCAGATTCCGCAGATCCTCTCCGCAATCGACCGGGTCGACAAGCAGTCCGAGGCCGAAACGCTGAAGAGCCTGCGCGAGGCCGGCCTGTCGGAGGAAGCGGCGGCCGGCGTTCTCGATCTGACGACGTCCGACCCGCAGCTCGACGCCTTCACGTCGGGTGCCGTGGGGACGGGGAAGGACACCGAAGAGGCCGCCGCAGGCCTCCGACGGGTGATCGAGCGGCTCGAAACCATGGGTCTCGGCGACTTCGTTCAGTTCGACCCGACGATCGTCCGGGGGCTCGCCTACTACACGGGCACGGTGTTCGAGATCTGGGATCGCAAAGGGGAGTTCCGCGCCATCTGCGGCGGCGGGCGCTACGACGACCTGCTCGCGGCGCTCGGCGGTCCGGATCTTCCGGCCCTGGGCTTCGGGATGGGGGACGTCGTGCTGGGCGAGCTGCTCGAGGCGCGCGGACTCCTGCCGGAGGACGCGGCCGCGGTGCAGGACTTCATCATCTGCGTCACGCCCGAGGAGCGACCGCTCGGGCTCCGTGCCGCGCACGCGCTGCGCGACGCGGGGCGACGGGTCGCATACGACCTCACGGAACGCAGCGTCGGTCGGCAGTTCAAGGCGGCGGACCAGGCGGGCGCCGAACGCGCGATCGTGATCGGCCCCGAAGAGGCGGCCGAGGAGGCCGCGGTCATCCGCGACCTGGAGACGGGTACAGAGAGGAAGGTCCCGCTCGCCGAGGTTGCGAAGTTCGCCGAGCTGACCGAACGCATCGCGGACTGACACGCGGCACGGGCCGCCGGACGTTCGGCCGGCGACGCACGGCACGGACGATCAGCTGGAAGCCATCGAACACGAGGCGCATACATGTCGGACGACAAGGCACTGACCCCGCAGGCGGAGGACTTCTCCGCCTGGTACAACGAGATCGTATACCAGGCCGAACTGGCGGCGCACTCGCCGGTGCGCGGCTGCATGGTGATTCGCCCCTACGGCTTCGGCATCTGGGAGCAGATGCAGTCGGCGCTCGACCGGATGTTCAAGGAGACGGGCGTCACGAACGCGTACTTCCCGCTCTTCCTCCCGAAGTCGGCGCTGGATCGCGAGGCCGAGCACGTCGAGGGGTTCGCCCCCGAGACCGCGGTCGTCACGCATGCCGGCGGTTC
>CAZOEX010000204.1:0-4666 GCA_964578925.1 uncultured Gemmatimonadota bacterium
AAGCTGTATGGAGGACGCAAGGTACCCAAGCACGATGCACGAGTTGAGGCCTATGGAACGATCGACGAACTGAACGCCCGGCTCGGCCTCGCCCTCGCGTTCGACCCCCGACGCGAGCTGGGCACGGAGGAGCTGGAGACGGTACAGGAGGACCTCTTCACCGTCGGCTCCCTCCTGGCCGCAGCCGAGCCCGAGAAGGCGCTGGAAGCGGGAACGATCCCGCCCTTGCCCCCCGACCGCGTCACCTCGCTCGAGGCGTGGATCGACCGGCTCGACGCGGAGCTCGAGCCGCTGGACGCCTTCATCCTGCCAGGCGGCTCGCCGGTCGGCGCGTACCTGCACGATGCACGCACCGTGTGCCGCAGGGCCGAACGCGCCATCACACGCCTCCTTCCCGACCGTCCGGACCTGGCGGACGTCATCATCCCCTACGTCAACCGTCTCTCGGACCTCCTCTTCACGCTGGCACGATCCGTGAATGCAAGAAGCGGTGCTAGCGAGGCCCGCTGGATGCCGATGCGGCGCCGAAACGACCGGAGCGACGAATAGCCGGGACACCAGGATGGATGACGCCCAGAGCCCGACGATGCCGGCAGGCCCGACAACCGTAGAGCCGGCACCGGACGTCGACCTCGAGACGGCTGGCGAGGTCGAAGAGTTCGTCACCGCGCTGATGAAGGAACTCAAGGCCCGGCAGGCCTACGTCCCCGGCAATCCCATGATCGACCGCTTCCACCATGCGGCTCGTGACCAGGCGGATCAGCTCTGGGATCTCATTCCCCACCTCACGGTACGGATCGACGAAGGACGGCTGCTCTGGAAGGACCACCCGGTCTACGACGAGCCGGTCGGGCATGACAACGTCGCGTTCCTCTTCTTTCGCGACGGCCTCCGCACGCTGGCGTTCCTCCCCGGCTGCGAGAAGGGGGAGCTGGGCGAATTCCTCGAGATCGTCGCCAGGATACGGCAGGGTCGGGCCGCGGATCTTCTGGCAACGCTCTGGCATCGCGACTTCTCGCTCATCCGGATGGAGTACGTCGACGTCTCCGAGGACGAGGCGCTCGACCTTCCCGTGACGAATCGGAACGCCGGCGCCGGCGAGACGGTCCCGACCGGCGAGATGGACAGGGTGCGGGACGCGGGTCCCGTCGGGGAAGAGATGGACGAGATGTTCAACTCGCTCCGTCTCACGTCGGCCGATCAGCAGTACCTGGAGCGCGAGCTGAAGCTGGAGTTGAACCGGCCGCTCGCGCACGACGTGACGCTGGCGCTTCTCGACCAGTTCGAGATGCGCGACCAGGAGAGGCGCCGGCAGGTCGTGGACATCCTTCGCGAACTGCTTCCCCGGCTGCTGCGCAAACCCGACTTCGGGACGGTAGCGCTCATCGTGAACGAGCTGCAACTCCTGGCCAACAAGACGGGCGAGAGGGATACGCAGGAGCTCGTGGCCTCGCTGCTGCGCGATATGAGCGAAGCGATGGCGGAGCTGGTCAGCGCGGCCGACGAGATCGAAGACGGCCCCGAAGAGGACGAACTCGACACCCTGCTCGGAGCGTTGCAGGCGGAAGCGATCCCGACGCTGGTGCGGGCGTTGCCCGCCATGTCGGATCCCGTGCTACGCGGGCAGGTGGAAGAGGCGCTGGACCGTCTGATCCTGCGTTTTCCGCGTCACGTCACGCGTCTGCTGCAGGCGGAAGATCCGATGCTGTCCGCGGAAGCGGCGGGCATCGTGAGTCGCCTGGACGTACCCGAGGCGCTCGACGGCCTCATGGAAGCCGCACGCCGCCCGGAGGCGATCGCGCGCCGCGCGGCGGTAGAAGCGCTGGGCGAGATGGACGCGGAGAAGGCCTCTCGCGCCGTCGCCGACGCGCTGAAGGACGAAGATCCGTCGGTCCGAGTAGCCGCCGTGACGGCGCTGGCGCGACGCGGGGCCTCCGACGTGGATCCCGCCATCAAGGGCGAAGTCTCGGCCCGCGGATTCGCCTCCCGTGACCCGGCCGAACAAATGGCCTATCTGAAGGCGCTCGTCGCCGTCAGCGGAGTCGACGCGATCGACATCCTCGGCGAACTCCTCAACGGACGGCGCTGGCTGGTGTTCCGGTACCCCGCCGCCCTCCGCGGAAGCGCAGCCCGCGCCCTCGCGTTGCTCGGGACTCCCGAGGCCGCCGCGGAGCTCCGGAAGGCGCAGGAGGACCGCTCCTCCACGGTGGCGCATGCCGTCCGCGTATCGCTACGCCACATCGAGAAAGGGCCCGGGCCGGCACCCGACACGACCCGAGAGGACGCATCATGACCACCACGCCTCGCGGCACTGCCGAGCACGGTCTCAGCACCGGTGTCCTGACCGCGATGTACAATGCTCAGAAGTCGCTGCAGCTCTACCCGACGGAGAACGAGATCGTCGGCCGTTCTTTGGGCGAGCTCCAGCGCCAGGTCGAGCGCGTATTCGAGCGGGAAGGCGGCCTCGCCGTCTGGGTAGCGGGCAACTACATGTTCGTCAACGACGTTCAGGTCCGGCTCGACCTCGCCGACTACGCCGTTCTCTCGGCATTGCGGGAATCCCTACGCAATCACGGTATCGGCCGCATCGAGTTCGAACAGGGTATTCGCAAGGACGAGTGGATCGCCTTCCTGGCGGGACTGGCCGCCGCACCGCGTCCCGGTGGAGAGCCGCTCGAGAACTTCCGGCAACGCCTCGCCGACGCCGATGTGACGCGGATCGAAGTGGGCGCGCCCACGGCCCTGTTCACGGGCGACGACAACGTCGAGGCGGTCGAGGCCGCCCGGCGCACGTACGCCTACTCCGTGAAAGCCGCTCGGGAGGTGATGAACGGTGTCGTGCTCGGAAAGGCGATCGGGGCCCGTCGTGCCGAGCGCGCGGTGTTGCGCATCGTCGACCAGGTGATGCAGGATCGGGCCTCGATGCTGGGAATGCTGACGCTGCGGGACTACGACGACCACTCGTTGCTGCACGCGGTGAACGTGGCGATCCTTTCGGTCGCCCTCGGCGAGCGTCTGGGCTTCAGCCGCCAGCTGCTCTTCGAACTCGGTTTCTCGGCCCTCTTCCACGACATCGGCAAGGTGCTCATCCCGACCACCGTCCTCAACAAGCAGAGCTGGCTGAACGAGGAGGAGTGGAAGACCGTGAGCCAGCATCCGGACTTCGGCCTGCTGATCCTGTTCGACGTGGACGGCTTCGACGAACCGCCGTACCGGGCCATGCTGGCCACCTACGAGCACCACATGAAGACAGACCTCTCGGGATACCCGCGGGTGATCCGGCGCCGCCGCCAGGGTCTGTTCGCACGCATCATCGCGATCACCGAGAGCTACGACACCGCCATTTCACGCCACAACAAGCGCTTCAAGGCCTGTCCCCCCGACGAGGCGATCCGACAGCTGCGCGAGAGCGAAACGACCGCGTACGATCCGGTCCTGGTTCGCGCGTTCGTCAACATGATGGGTATCTTTCCCGTCTCGACGCTCGTGATCCTGGACACCGGCGAGCTCGGCGTCGTCGTGGCGCCGAACCCGGATCCGGAGGCGATCGGCCGACCGATGGTGCGCATCATCGCCCGCCCCGACGGCACGCGGATCGGGGACGGCCCCATCCGCGACCTGACGGAGAGGGATGCGGATTCCGGCGCCTATCTGCGGTCGATCGCGCGCTCCACCGATCCCGAGCGATACGGAATCGACATCGCCAACTTCGTTGCTTGAGGTGCCCGAAAGCCAGATCCGCCGCACACCGTTCCAGTTCGAGCCTCGTTCCGGAGAGATTCTCCGCGGCGATCTATGGACGACCTCGCCCACGCGGGACCCCGCGGGACGGGCCGTACTGGTCTGCCACGGCTTCAAGGGATTCAAGGACTGGGGATTCTTTCCGCATGCGGCGCGGCACCTGACCCGTCAGCTCGCCTGTCCCGTCGTCACCTTCAACTTCACCGGCAGCGGCATCGGCGCCGACCTGGAGAACTTCACCGAGCTCGAAGCGTTCGGACACAACACCTTCACGAAGGAAGTCGAAGACGCTGCCGCCGTACTCGACGGCCTCGAGGCGGGCCGTTTGGGCGCGGTCACCTGCCCGGAGGCCTCGCGGATCGGAACGCTCGGCCACAGCCGCGGTGGAGTCGCGGCGATCCTGTCCGCCGAGCGCGCGACGGTCCGCGCGACCGTCACCTGGTCGGCCATCGCCTCGGTCCAGCGCTACGCTGGGCTCTTTCAAGACGTGCCGCCGGGCGAGCCCGTACCGGTGCGGAACGCCCGTACCGGACAGGTGCTGCCGCTGTACCCGGACGTTCTGCGAGACATCGAGGAGAATGCCGCGCGCTTCGACCTCGGCGCATCGCTGCGGCGGAGCGGCGTACCGTTGCTGGTCGTGCACGGGACCGACGACACGTCCGTCCCGCCGGACGACGCCCGCCGACTCGCCGCGGCGACCGGCGAGACGCGGCTCGAGCTGATCGAGGGCGCGGGGCACACGTTCGAAGTCGGCCATCCCTTCGAAGGTCCGTCGCCCGAACTGGAGCGGGTGCTCGAGTTGACGACGGCCCACTTCCAAGATCTCCTCTGATCCGGATGGAGCGCAGATGCGAACCCCGAGACTCCTGACCCTCATCGCCCTCGCCCTCGCGGCCTCGCTGGGCGCCTGTCGTTTCGAAGTCGA
>CAZOEX010000205.1:0-4639 GCA_964578925.1 uncultured Gemmatimonadota bacterium
GGGGCCGGGCGGCCCCGGCCGAACCTTGCCCCCAATATGTCGTGGGGATATGATGAACGACCCCAAGATGTAGTGGTTCGGTGTGGACAACCGTGCCGGAATCGTGGAAACTCGGGGGAAAACGAGCTTCCACGCGTGGAAAAGTCGATCGGCGCGCTTGAGTCCGCCGCGCATGCCCTCCCGGGCGCGCCTGACGACCCGTTGACGGCCGGCTCGATCCTGGAACGATCCGCCGCCGTCCGCCGTACCGAATGAAGGGAGGTACCCATGTTCGGACTGAAAAGGACCCGCGCAGGCACGACCGGCGAATCGGGCCGCCCGAAGCCGGCGCTCACGGCGCGCTGGCTCCGTGACGCGGTGTTCGCGCACCGGCTCGCGTTCGAGCGCGAGATGGAGCGGGATCGCCACCGCCTGGAGCGCCGGTTCAAGGCGTACATCAAGAACGAAAGCACCCGTCCGGACTGAACGCGCCACGAGCGAAGCGGCAGAACGGCGCGACGGTCACCGACGGCCTCTGCCGGCGAAGGGCGGGTGGATGAAGGCCCCGGGCGACCGGGGCCTTCGGCTTCGTCGTCGGATTCCCCGGCTGGAACACTCGGCCGTTCTCGGGTAGCTTCCGGACCATGGAAGAGACGCGCGAGACAGTCCGCTTGAGCCCTCCGAGCCGCCGCCGCACGGTGACGGTCGACGTCGGAGGCGTACCGGTCGGCTCCGGCCATCCGATCGTCGTCCAATCGATGACGAACACCGACACGGCGGACGTGGAGGCCACGGCGGCCCAGGTCGCGGCGCTGGCCGAGGCCGGGAGCGAGCTCGTGCGCGTAACGGTGAACACGCCGGCCGCGGCCCGCGCCGTGCCCGACCTGGTCACGCGACTCGACGCGATGGGCGTCGACGTCCCTTTGATCGGCGACTTCCACTTCAACGGGCACATCCTCCTGCCGGGCAATCCCGACTGTGCGGCGGCACTCGCCAAGTATCGCATCAACCCCGGAAACGTCGGCAAGAAGCGCTGGGACGAGAACTTCGCGCGCATCGTCGAGTGCGCGATCGAGAACGAGAAGCCGGTGCGGATCGGCGTGAACTGGGGCTCGCTCGACCAGGTGCTGCTGACCGAGATGATGGACGAGAACGCGGCGCGCGAGGACCCGCTCGACGCCCACGAGGTCACGATGTCGGCGATGGTCGAGAGCGCGATGCGCTCGGCCCGCGCCGCCGAGGAGGTCGGTCTCGCGCACGACAGGATCATCCTGAGCGCGAAGGTCTCGGGCGTCCGCGATCTCGTCGCCGTCTACCGGGCGCTCGCCCCGCTGTCGGACTACCCCCTCCATCTCGGGCTCACCGAAGCCGGTATGGGCCGAAAGGGAACCGTGGCGAGCACGGCCGGCCTATCGACACTGCTGCTCGAGGGCATCGGCGACACGATTCGTGTCTCCCTCACCCCGCGGCCGGACGGCGAGCGCACCGAGGAGGTCATGATCGCCCGGCAGATCCTGCAGTCGCTCGATCTCCGGACGTTCGAGCCGCAGGTGACCGCCTGCCCCGGGTGCGGGCGCACGACGAGCACCTTCTTCCAGGAGATGGCGCTCGAGATCGAGGAATACCTGCGCGACCGGATGCCCGACTGGAAGGACCGCTACCCCGGCGTCGAGTCGCTCTCGGTGGCCGTCATGGGCTGCGTGGTGAACGGGCCCGGCGAGTCGCGGCACGCCGACATCGGGATCTCGCTTCCGGGCACGTTCGAGGAGCCGAGCGCCCCCGTGTACGTGGACGGCGAGCATGAGACGACGCTGCGTGGCGACGCGATCGTCGCGGAGTTCATCGACATCCTCGAGGAGTACGTCGAGCGGCGGTTCGGCCGGGAGCCGGTCGCGACCTGAGCGACGGAAGCCCGAATCCCCCCGTTCAGCTCCCGAACCGCTCCACGCCGTCCGCCATCTCCCGTCCCAGCGACCCGCCGAACGCCAGGTGCCGCAGCATCGCGAGGATCTCGCGCAGGAAGACGATCCGCAGCGGGCCGCGGCTAGCGTTCGGGTAGAGCTCGCTCAGCACGTCCTCGGCGCTGAGTCCAGGGATCGCCTTCGGCCCGCCCACCGCACCGGTGTCGCCGTCGTCCGGCGCGTCCGCATGCTCGAGCACGCACTCGGCCACGCGTTCCAGTCGCCGCTCGAGCGACCCGCGGAGATCCTCCAGCCACCGGGCCGCCTCCTCGATCGTCTCGGTGTGGCTCGAGCAGATGCGCGCCGGCTCGACGGCGATGGCCGCGTCGATCGATTCCAGGTAGGCGCCGAAGCTGTCGAACTCCGGGTGGGAGACGATGAGCGGCGTCTTCCACTTCTGCAGGAACTGGTCGGCGGCGAGCAGGGTGCGGCTGGCCGTGTCGAAGAGCATCAGATGGCCGGGCGCGTGCCCCTCGGCCAGTAGCCAGCGCCAGCCGGGGACGTCGGGCAGATCGCCGGCCGGCCCCTCGAGCACGCGATGCACGGTGACGTCCGCCAGCGGCGTGTCGCCCACGGGCTCGCCGTGGGGGGCGAGTTCACCGATCGTCTCCTCGTCCAGCCCCATCCGGCGAAGCGCCGCGGGACCGCGGCTCGATCGCGGCGAGGTGTCCCGCATCTCGGCCACCGCCCGGGCGTGGGCCGTGAGCTCTCGTGGCGTTGCGCGCAGGAGGCCTCCGGCATGGTCGAGATGCGTGTGAGAGAGGACCATGGGGAGGTCGGCCACCGCGTGACCCAGGCCGGCCAGCCGTTCGCGCAGCGCCGCCTCGCACTCGTCCGTTCCGGCGCCCGCGTCGACCAGGACGGGGGCCTCCGGGTCGCCGATCAGGAAGACGGCCGTGACGCCCGGCACGAAGGGGTCGGGCAGGGGGATGCGGACGCAGCCCGGCGCGATCGTCTCGGGCCCGGCGTCGAGGTCAAGCGGGGGCATCGGGACCCTCGACGGCGTCGTCCGGCTGTCCCTCCGGATCGCCGAGCAGGACGCCGTCGAGCGCCCGACGGGCGAGGACGGCGTCGGCCAGGAGGTGCACGATATCGGGTGGTTCGGGGAGCTCGCGCCCGTCCAGCGAAGCCGCGAACTCCAGGCCCCGTGCCCCGTTCGTGAGGACGAGGGCGTCCGCGCGGTCGAGGTCGCCGGCGCCGAACTCCCCTTCCTCCACCGGGAGGCCGGCGTCGACCGCGGCCTCGATCACGCGCTCCCGGACCGATCCGGCGTAGAGCGGCAGCTCCGGCGTCGGCGTGTAGAGGCGGTCGCCGGCGAGCCAGAAGAGGTTCGCCGAGCCCGTCTCCAGCGCGAGGCCATCGAGCGTCCGGATGCCGGTGTCGGCGCCGTGCGCTCGAGCTGCCCGTTCGCACTGCACCTGGGCCAGCGCGCTGCAGGTCTTCCATCGGGGCAGGGCCGGTATCGGCGCCTCGGCTTCGCGCAGGCGCACTACGGCCGGCCGGCGCCCGGCCGGCGCGAGGGCGAGCTCGACGATCGCCTCGGCTTCCATCTCGTCTCGTCCGAAGCCGCGCGGTCCGGGGCCCGCCGACCACTGGATCCGCACCGTGGCGTCGGTCGTCGGACCGGCCCCCAGCGTTTCCAGCACGCCTCCGATCGCGAACGGCGCCTCGTCCGGGTCGTCGAAGGGCGGGGGAGGGCCCAGGCCGATGTGAGCGGCGGCTCTCCGGAGGCGGTCGAGTTGCATTCCGGCGTCGAGAAGGACGCCGTCGCGTACGGCCATCGTGACGAACACGCCGTCGCCGTACCGCAGGCTCCGCGCGGACGCGGAGACCCCGTCACCGGCAGGCGCCGGGGCGCTGGTCCATGTCTTGCGCTCTCCTTCTGACCGGGCATCGTGCATGCGTGGACGCTTCCCCTTCATTCGTGCGAGAGGCATGGCGCGAGCGGCGGATCCCGCCCGGCGCTTGCCGATCCGCAAAGTATGGGAAGAGGCGGCTTCGAGCCGCACCCGGAAAAAAATTCCCGAGAGAGGACCGGTCATGAGAAACCGAGACAGTCTCCATTCCGATCTTCATCGCGCGCCATCGGCCGGCGCCGCGCTTCGCGTGGGATGGCTGACGGCCTGCTTAGCGGTCGCCGCCCTGGCGGCCTGCGCGCCTCGCCAGGCGATCGTCGAGAGCGAACCGAACCCCGGGGCGCCGACGGCCGGCGCCGCCGACGTGGAGACGACGCTGCGCGCCGACCTGCGGAACCTCGCGGACGCCCAGGAGGAATTCCGGGCCGAGCGCGGTTACTACGCCGGCCGCGCGAACGACCTGGCCTTCACGGCCTCGCCCGGCGTGCGGGTCGACGTCATCCAGGGGGATCGCGCCGGTTGGTCCGCCGTCGCATCCAGCGCGGCGAGCGACGCGGAGTGCGCCATGTACCAGGGAGAGGTACGGTCGCCGCGCGGTTATCTGACCGAATCGGGCGTGATCGACTGTCGCTGAGGTTTGGCGCCGGGCCGTCCCGGCCGCCCGCGCCGACGATCACCGGGTGCCGAACGCACGATCGCCCGCGCCTCCGCCTGGGGGACGCGGGCGATCGTATTCAGGCTGTGAGCAGCCCGACGATCAGTTGCGGTTCTTGCGCCGCCTCTTGTTACGAGCGAGACGCCGCTGGGCCGCCTTCTCCTTGCGGCGCCGGGCTTCGCTCGGCT
>CAZOEX010000206.1:0-4631 GCA_964578925.1 uncultured Gemmatimonadota bacterium
CCGAGCTCGGACTTCCCGAGCGCGACCGCCGCATGCTGCTGGCGGGCGGGGCCCTATCGGCGATGGCGGCGGACTGAACGGGTCGCGGCGGGAACGACGCGGACCGCAGTCATCCGGCTCCTATCGACGGCTCCGTTGAACACCTCGGTCATCATCGCGACGGCCGATCAGCCGAAACGGCTGGCGGCTACGCTGGCGAGTCTGGACGGCTGTGAAGCCCCCCGCGGTACGAAGATGATCCACACTTTAGTGGCCGACAACGGAACCGACCCGGAAACCCGGCGGAGTTGCAAGTTGAGGTACGCCCGGCTGTCCGTCGAGTATCTTCCCGTGGACCGGCGGGGGAAGACCGTCGCCCAGAATCAGGCGGTCGAAGCCACCGAGGCGGAGCTCCTCGTGTTCACCGACGATGACGTGCAATTCGATCCCCACTGGCTGACCGCGCTGGCCCGCGCGGCGAGCGACTGGCCAGAGCATTGGCTCTTCGGCGGCCGGATCACGCCGCTCTGGCCGCCATCCGGATGTCCCGAGTACCTGGAAGGCTCGGCCTATCTGGGACTATTGTTCACCCGCGTGCACCAGGGCGACCAGGAACGGACGATCCCCGACTTCCGCCCCCTGGGCCCGAACATGGCGATTCGCCGCGAGGCTTTCGACCGCGGAGTTCGATTCGATGAATCGATCGGGCCGGGCTCCGGCGGTATCCCGATGGGTGACGAGCTCGACCTGGCGTTTCAGATGATGGAGATGAACCGGACGGCCGTGTACGTACCGTCCAGTCGCGTATACCACCACGTGCGGGAAGAACAGCTGTCGCTGTGCTGGCAGCTTCGGCGCGGCAGAGACTACGGACGGATGACGGCTTACTTCGGTCGGAACGACCCTGTCCGGAAGGTCGTTGGTGTACCCCGGTGGATCTTCCGAGCACTCCCGGTGCAGTGCGCTGCCGCGCTGGGGAATTTCATGCGAGGGCGACGCACGGCGGCGTTCGACGCTCTCATGCGGGCGGCGTTCGCCGTGGGGAGCGCGGATGGCGTGCGCGAAGCAGCGCGCAGTCTACCGAGGTGACGGGAGCATGATCTCCGTCGTCATCTGCACTCACAACCGCTCGGACAGTCTCGACCGGGTGCTGCGCAGCCTCTCGCCCGTTTCGGTACCCGAAGGGACGGCCTGGGAGATCGTCGTCGTCGACAACGCCTCGAGTGACGCGACCCGGGATGTCGTCACCCGCTACATCCACACCGACCTTCCGGTCGAGTACGTATTCGAAGAGAGGAAGGGCCTTTCGCACGCTCGCAACACCGGAATCGCGCGTTCGTCGGGTGAGATCATCGCATTCCTCGACGACGACGTCAGCGTACGCGCCGATTGGCTCGAGGCGCTCGACCGAGCCTTCGGCGAACATGACGCGAGCTGCGTTGGCGGGCGTGCCCTCCTGCGAACCGACACGCAGCGTCCCTCCTGGTGGCGGAAGGAATACGACGGGAAAGTGGGACACTTCGACCGGGGAAACGAGGTGATCTCGAGCCGCTCGAGCGAAGACGGGCTCGTCGGCATCGGCGCCAACCTGGCGTTCCGCCGGGACGTATTCGAACGGCACGGGCTCTTCCGCGCCGAGCTCGGGCGAAAGGGCCGCAACCTCTCCACTGGCGAGGAAGTCGATCTGATGGACAGGCTCCGCCGGAACGGCGAGTTGGCCGTGTACCGGCCGGATCTCGTCGTGTATCATCATCCCCATCCCTCGCGCTTCACGAAGGCGTACCTGCGACGATGGTACACGGGTTTCGGCGAGTGGGACTACCATCGTCGGCGGAGCGAATCCGAGGCGGTCCCCCGAATTCTCGGTGTCCCGCGGTGGAAGTACCGTACGGCATGCCGCGATCTATTCGCCTTCCTCGAGAGTTCCCTCAGGGGACGAACGCGGGAGTCGTTCCACGCAGAACTCCGACTTCGCAGCTTC
The DNA here is from genome assembly GCA_964578925.1 of uncultured Gemmatimonadota bacterium. Lineage (GTDB taxonomy): Bacteria > Gemmatimonadota > Gemmatimonadetes > Palauibacterales > Palauibacteraceae > JARFPW01. The sequence goes on from CAZOEX010000206.1 coordinate 1,961, forward strand.
GCGGGTTACTTCAAGGCGGCCCGGCGGCCCTGATCGGCCGAGCCGTCGAGGTCAGTCGTCCTCGTCCGATACCAGCGGCACGAAGCGGACCGAGGTCAGCGTATCCTCGTCGTAGCGGTCCTCGTCCCGGCGCGTAATGCGGAGCAGGCGTTGCGCGCTTGCGAGGCCCGAGAGGAAGCCCGAGCCGGCCACCGGGATGACGAGCCGTCCGCCGGTGGCGAGCTGCTCCCGCAGGGGGGCGGGCACCTCGTCGGCCGCGGCGCTCACCAGGATCGCACGGTACGGGGCGTGCTCGGGCCAGCCGCGACTGCCGTCCCCGTGCCGCACTTCGATGTCGTCGTAGCCCAGTCGCTCGAAACGGTCCGCCGCCTCGCGCGCCAGCCTCCCGTGTCGTTCGATCGTGAACACGCGGTCGACCAGATGCGAGAGCACCGCGGCCGCGTACCCGGACCCGGTCCCCACGTCGAGCGCCGTATCCCCTTCCTTCCCGGCGAGCTCCAGCGCGGCCACCATGAGCGCCACGATGTACGGCTGCGAGATCGTCTGCCCGTCGCCGATCGGGAGCGGAGCATCCGCGTAGGCCTGCCCACGCATGGAATCTGGAACGAACTCCTCCCTCGGCACCGTCCGCATCGCGTCGAGCACGCGCTCGTCCCCGATCCCCCGGCCGGCGATGTCCTTCTGTACCATGCGTTCTCGCCGCGCGGCGTAATCGCTCACGAGGCCCGCAGCGCGAAGAGACGCCGGTAGAGCGGAGCGACGTCCGACTGCGAAGCGATTCGAACGGGAGCGCAGGTCGAGCCCGCCCCGATCTTGACGGCCAGGTCCGCGGGCTGCAGTCGGGCGAAGGCGTGCTCGTCGGTACGGTCGTCCCCCACGAACATGGTGCCGGTCACGTCGAGCTCCCGGCGAATCGCATCGAGCGCGTCACCCTTGTTGACCCTGCCGGTGACGAGCTCGACCACCTTGTGTCCGGGCTGAATGCGTACCTCCTCGAACTCCTGCGCCACGGCGCTGGCCCGATCGGCGGCCTCGGTCTGATGCTCCTCATCGACCTGCCGGTAGTGGAAGGCAACAGCGGTCGGTTTCCGCTCGACCAGCGCGCCGCCGTAGTCTTCGACCAGGGCGTCCAGCCGGTCCGCCACGAGCCCGAGCACCTCCTCCACGTCGTCACGCTTTCCGTCGAGGTTCTCCAGCTCCGCTCCGTGGCTTCCCGCGAGGATGAAGTTCGCGTGGCCGAGATGCTCTTCGAGAACGGCGAGCGAACGGCCGGAGATGACGGCGACGTGGGTCTCCGGCAGCTCGGAGAGGGAGACGAGCGCGGCCACGGCCGCGGGATCGGGTACGACGGCGTCGGGCCGATCGACGAGTGCCGCCAGCGTCCCGTCGAAATCGGAGGCGACGAGGAGGCGTCGGGTCTTCGCGACGCGACGGAGGCCCGCTTCGAGTCCGTTCACCTGGTCGCCTTCGGTGCCGCCCGCTCGATCGCGCTCAGGCAATCCTCGGCCCAGTCGAACACGTCGTACTCCCAGACCCGCCTCCGCAACGCCGCCATCCGGCTGCGCCGCTCCGCCTCGGCGAGGTTGACCGCCTCGTCGATCGTGTAGGCCAACCAGTCGCTGTCGTACGGGTTCACCTGGAGGGCTTCCTCGAGTTCGACCGCCGCGCCCGCGAATTCGCTCAGTACGAGCGCTCCCGTGTCGTCGAAGCGGGTCGCCACGTATTCCTTCGCCACGAGGTTCATGCCGTCACAAAGCGGGGTGACGAGCATGACGTCGGCGGCCCGGTAGCAGGCGACCAGCTCCTCCTGCGGCAGCGAGCGGTACATGTAGGTGAACGGCGTGTAGCCGGGCTTGCCGAAGCGGCCGTTGAGCTGGCCGACCAGCCGGTCGACCTCGTCACGCATCTCCGCGTAGTCCGGGATCTCCTCTCGGGTGGGCACGGCGACCTGCAATACGGCGCACTCGGCCGCCGTCTCCGGGCGGCGCTCGAAGAAGGTGGTGAGCGCCTTCAACCGGTGGCCGATCCCCTTCGTATAATCGAGCCGGTCGACGGCCAGCAGCACGGTACGATCGGGTCCGAGACGGCGACGCAGCGACGCAGCGTGCTCGCCCACGTCGTCGGATCGGGCGAGCCGCTCGAACCTGCCGGCGTCGATCGATATCGGCGCCGTCTGCAACCGTACGAAGTGCCCGTCGAACTCCACTCCGCCGTCCACCGGCTTCCCCGCGACGAAGTGCTCCGCGCATTCGGCGAAGTTTCGCGCATCGGATTCCGTCTGGAACGCCAGGACGTCCGCCGCGAGAAGCCGACGCAGCACGTTTCGGCGCCACGGAAGATAACCGAAGAGCTCGGGCGGTGGAAACGGAATGTGGAGGAAGAAGCCGATGGCGGCGTCGGAGCGGCGTTCGCGCAGGTAGCCGGGCACGAGCTGGAGCTGGTAGTCGTGCACCCACACCGTTCCGCCCCAGCGCAACGAATCGGCGATCGCGTCGGCGAACCGCCGGTTCACCGCGTCGTAGGGACGCCACCAGTGGCGATGATAGTCGGGCGTGCGGATGGCGTTGTGATAGAGCGGCCAGACGGTCGTGTTGCAGAAGCCGAGGTAGTGGTGCTCGATCTCGTCGGCGCTGATCGGAACGGGACATTGCCGGATGCCGTCGTGCACGAA
>CAZOEX010000207.1:0-4630 GCA_964578925.1 uncultured Gemmatimonadota bacterium
GACGACGTCTTCCGTGAGGCCGCCGACGAGCTGGCGGCCGTGATCCTCGAGCCGGTCATGGGCAACGGCGGCGTGGTGCCGCCCGAGCCGGGCTTCCTGGAGGGCCTGCGCGAGCGGACGCGGGAGCACGGCGCGATCCTGATCTTCGACGAGGTGATGACGGGGTTCCGGGTCGCGGCCGGCGGCGCCCAGGAGCGCTACGGGGTGCGACCGGATCTGACCACGCTCGGCAAGATCGTCGGAGGAGGACTCCCCGTCGGTGCCTACGGGGGACCCGCCGAGTTGATGGCCCACATCGCGCCGGACGGACCCGTGTACCAGGCCGGAACGCTGTCGGGCAACCCGTTGGCCACGGCGGCCGGTCTGGCCACGTTGCGGACGATCGGAGAAGACGTCGAGTTGTATTCCCGGCTCGAGGAAACGACCGAGCGGCTCGGCACCGGGCTCGTCGAGCACGCTCGGGCCGCCGGCATCCCCGTGCGCTGGAACCAGGTCGGATCGATGGGAAGTCTCTTCTTCACGTCGGATCCCGTCACGGACTGGAGCGGCGCGGCGGCCGCGAACCGGCGGCGATTCGGACGCTTCTTTCACGGAATGCTGGAGCGGGGCGTCTACCTGGCCCCGAGTCCCTTCGAAGCATGGTTCGTCTCGGCAGCGCATTCCGACGACGATGTCGACGACACGCTCGCAGCCGCCGCCGAGGTGTTCGAGCTGGAGAAAGCCTGTTGAAAGCGAGGAACGACTGACTGGCGAGACGCCGCCCTTTCTGGCCGCCTGCCGGGGCGAACCCACGCCACACACCCCCGTGTGGATCATGCGACAGGCGGGACGCTACCTGCCGGAGTATCGCGAACTCCGCGAGAACACCGACTTCCTGGAGTTCACGAAGACACCCGACCTGGCGACGGAAGCGACGCTGCAGCCGATTCGCCGGTTCGACCTCGACGCGGCCATCCTCTTCGCGGACATCATGACGCCCGTCGAAGGCATGGGGATCGGTCTCGAATTCGACGGTGGCCCGCAGATTCCGGAGCCGATTCGGGACGCCGCCGCCGTGGATCGTCTCCGGGTCGGCGACCCGGAAGAGTCGGTTCCCCATACGCTCGAGACCGTCCGCCGGGTCGTGGCGGAATTGCCGTCGTCCGTTCCGCTCATCGGGTTCGCCGGCGCACCGTTTACCGTCTTCTGCTACGTCGTGGAAGGACACGGCTCGAGGAGCTTCGCGCGGGCCCGGGCGCTGCTCCGGGCCGATCCCGAGGTGGCGGGACGGCTGCTCGACATCGTGACCGAGACGACGATCGCCTATTTGCGGGCGCAGGCGCACGCGGGCGCACGGGCCCTGATGCTGTTCGATTCGTGGATCGGCCTTCTCTCCGCCGAGACGTTCGGGACGGTGGCCGCACCGCGCGTGGAGCGGATCCTCCGGGCACTCCGTCCACTCCGGATCCCGCTCATCTACTTCCCGAACCAGGGCGTACACCTGTTGGAGCGAGTCCGGGGAATGCCGGTGGACGTCGTCGGCGTCGACTGGCGAGTGCCGCTCGATGACGCGAGAAAGATGCTCGGACCCGACGTCACCCTGCAGGGAAACCTCGATCCGTCGCTGCTGTTCGCCCCGCGTGAAGACCTTGCCGCCGGCATCGACGCCGTCCTCGACGAGGCCGGGGACGGACGGCACGTGTTCAACCTCGGTCACGGCATCGACAGGGCGACGGATCCCGACGCCGTAGAGTTCCTCGTCGATCGAGTGCACGAGCGGTCGCGCCGCTGACGCCGACGGATCCGGCTCGGGCCGCGTCCCGTGACATACCTGTGCCGACAACGGTCACGCGTCTTTGAATGGGCTCGTCCCGCCTCTAAGTTGACCGCCGTTTCGACTTCATCAGTTCGCGAAGACTATTGGAGCAGGCATGGTTTCAGAGGATCACCGCGAGGTTCATCTTCTCGGCTTCGGGGAGCCTGCGGGAGCCGACCGGGCGGAGACGCTCGCGTACCTCGAGCGGATCTTCCTCACGAACGCCCGTCTCGACGGCGATCTCACTCCGCAGCAAGTGCGGGCTCGTTGTCGGGAATTGGCCGAGCGGCGGTTGCCGGGTCTGCTCGAGGACTACGAGCGCATCGGCGGCTCGCCGCTTCTCGAGCAGAGCCGCGTCCAGGCCAGACGGCTGGAAGCCGAGCTGGCCCGCCGCGACCACCCGGTCACCGTCCGGCTGGGCATGCAGTTCACGCAGCCGTTCGTATCGGAGATCGCGGCACAGGCGGCGCGGGAAGGGGCGCGCCACATTATCGCGCTCCCTCTCTATCCGCTCTGCGGCGCGTCGACGACCGTCGCCGCGATCGAGGCGCTGCACGACGCGATCGAGGCCGCCTTCGAAAGTGAGCCGCCGGCAGTTACCGATCTGACCGGCTGGCACGCTCACCCCGGATTCATCGAAGCGGTGGCGCAGTGCACGGGCGCGGCCGCCCGTGCCGCCGGCGTCTCTCTCGGCGACGCCGACACGCTGCTCTACTTCTCGGCCCACGGAACTCCGGTGAAGTACCTTCGCGAAGGCAGCCGCTACGACGCCTACGTCGAGGAGGCGTGCCGGCTGGTGGCCGATCGCCTCGGCGCGGGGAACCACGAGATCGGATACCAGAACCACTCCAACCGCGGGATCGAATGGACGTCGCCCTCCAACGAGGAGCTGCTGCCCGCCCTGGAGGCGAAGCGGCTGGTCGTCGTGCCGATCAGCTTCATTCACGAGCAATCGGAGACGCTCGTCGAGCTCGATGAAGACCTCCGCGAGCTGGCCGAGGCGCACGGGAAGCAGGTGATTCGCGTCCCCGTTCCCTTCGACGCGACGAGCCTGGTCCATACCCTGGCCGACCTCGTCGAACCTTTCCTCGGGGAAGCGGCGGAAGGGGCGACGGCAGAGAACGGAAGTCCCGGCGCCCCGGGAGGCGTGAGCCTGAGACCCTGCCTGTGCCGCCCGAAGCGCGGCACCTGGTGCCTGAACGGCGACCGTGAGCTCGCGTGACGTGACGGCAGTACCCTCCTTCCGCGCGCTGGCGATGCCCTGAACGGCGGGGCATCGAGGCGCGCTCCAGGAGGGTACTGCCTCCGGGATGGAGGCTCCGCCGTCCCGCCTCCGGCTTCCTAGCCGAAGAAGCTCAAGGTTCAGCCCAGAGCTTGTCCTCCCTGAGCTCCGCGCGGAGTTTCGGGTGCACCTTCAGCATGTAGCCGCCCATCGACACCGCCGCCAGGAGGTTCCCGACGAGCACCGACCACCAGGCCAGCTCCTGCATGAGCCAGGTGCCCAGCATCGCGACCATCGCGATGAAGAAGGTCTCGAAGATCACGAGCAGCAGGATCATGCCGAAGACCAGGTACGGGGCCCGTTCGGCCTGGGTAACGAGCGTCGAGACCAGCACGCCGGCCAGCAGGAACGCCGCGATGTGAATCAGGGTGTAGCCGACGATCGTCGCCACGGAAAACTCGACCCCCGGCACTCCCGAGGCGCCGTTCAGGATGGCCGAACCCAGCGCGGCCGGGGTGAACAGCGGACGTCCCGCGATCGAATCCACGATCAGGAACCACACCGCCACGACCACGGCGCCGATGATCCCCGCCACGAGGCCTTGACGGATGATCGGGTTCGTTCTGAGGAGCGCCCAGAGTCCGGTCGGCCCCTCTTCGTCGCTCGCCCAGTGCAGATAGCTGACCATGACGATGCCGGCCACGACATTGCCGAAGAAGACCGCCGGCCACGCCGGAGCCGAGAGGATGTCGGTGCCCGTGATGACGAGCGCGGGATAGAAAACGAGCGAGCAGGCGAAGAGTCCGTAGGCCGCACCGATCGTGAGGTTGCGCGGTACATCCAGTCCCGTGAAGAAGACGGCGGCGCCGATTCCGAGCACCGTGAACACGCCCAGGTGGGCGATCGTGTAGAGCGACATCCGCACCGGCGACGCCTCGGGCATCGTCTCCCCAAGGAGCGCCCCCGAGAGGAACTGGGGCGTCGCGAGCGGCGTGCGGGCCACGATGTCGATGACGAAGAACAGAACGATGAGCGTCAGGCCGGCCAGGAAGCCGGCGATCGCCCCGCGCTGGATTACTTTCGCGTCGATCCCCACGTCACTCTCCTTCGGCGTTGTGCTCTTCCGCGGCCCGGTTGCGGCGATGGGCGAGAAGCAGCCCGCCGCCGATGCCGAATACCACGACGAACGGCATCAACATGAACAGCGCCATTCCGGCCAGAAGTCCCGTCTCTTGCATCACACGTACTCCATCAGCACGACGACGACCATGATCGTCGCTGGCAGCAACGGGGCCGCCGCGAGCCATTTGAGCGCCCGGGTCTCCCACTTCAGATGCATGAAGTAGAGCGCGACCAGCATCGCCTTCCAGATCGCCAGGCCGAGGAGGATGAGCACGATGAGCATGGTCACCGTCCGCTCCGGCACGTCCAGCCCCAGTCCGGTCATGGCCGCCCGCACCAGGAAGGCGGTCCCGACTTCAATGGCCGTCAGCAGGGCCAGGCCGCCCCACACGAGCATGTACCGCGGTTTCTTGCCTTCAGCGCTCATCTGTCGCCCTCAGATCAGGTAGACGATGGTGAACAGGATGATCCACACGAGGTCCACGAAGTGC
>CAZOEX010000208.1:0-4628 GCA_964578925.1 uncultured Gemmatimonadota bacterium
GCCACGTTCCCCACCACGTTGAGCACCTCCGCCTGGTTCGCCGCGGGCCGACGCTTGTCGATGATGGCCATGTTCGCCTCGCCCAGGCGCTGGGCGTAGCCCCGGGCCATCTTCGCCGCTCCCACGTCGGTGGCCACCACCACGATCTTGGTGAGGCCCATGTCCTTGTACCGCCCCATCAGGACCGGGGACGCGTACAGGTGGTCGACCGGGATGTCGAAGAAGCCCTGCAGCTGGTGCTGGTGGAAGTCGATCGTGATCAGTCGATCGGCCCCGGCCGCCACGATCAGGTTCGCCATCAGCTTGGCGGCGATCGACACCCGTGGCTGATCCTTCCGGTCCTGCCGCGAGTAGCCGTAGTACGGGACCACGGCCGTCACACGCGCCGCGGATGCGCGCTTGGCCGCGTCGATCAGCAACAGCAGCTCGAGCACGTTCTCCGCCGGCGGGTTCGTCGGCTGAATCACGAAGACGTCGCGACCCCGCACGTTCTCGTCGATCCGGACGAAGATCTCGCCGTCCGCGAAGCGCCGCACGGTCGTCTCGCACAACGGCTGGCCCAGCTCGTCCGCGATGTTCGCGGCCAGGTCCGGGTTCGCCGTGCCCGTCATGATCATCATCGGCGTGCCGGTCGCCGACAGTTCCGACATCGGATTACGCCTCATCGTTGTGGAGCGTGGGCGAAGAACGGGCCCGGAACCCTGGGAGCCATCGGCCCCTCGAGCATTCCGCTCGAAAAACAGCCCACAATGTTATGCGCGGCGTCTTTCGCCGTCAAACTCTCGATAGCGCCTCCTCGAGCTCCGTCGTGTCGGTTCGCGGCTGCTCGCAGACGTGATCGGTGCACAGGTAGGCGGTCGCGCGACCATCCTTGGACGTGAGTCCATCCGTGAAGGGCGCGATCTCACCCAACCGATCGGCCGTCTCGTCGTCGTCGGACGGCTTCAGCGCACTCACGACGCGCGGATGGAAATCGTGGCGCAGCGATGCGAGCAGCTCCCGCGTGGCGGTGTCCTCCACCGGGCCGACGACCACGACCTCGGCCGTCGGTCCGCGCGCGAACGCGACCGACTGGAGCAACGCCGTGTGGCCCGCGGGAGAGGCGGCGACCCGGCCGCCCAGGGCCCGGAGCGCACGGAACGCCGCCTCCTCCAGCTCGATTCTTCCGGTTAGCCGGGCCGCTCGAAGGAGGGCCAGCGTCCCGATCGAGTTGCCGGACGGGAGGGCTCCGTCCGAGGTGGGCCGCATCCGCACGATCGCGTCCTCGCCCTGTTGGGCGGTCTGGTAGAATCCGCCGTCCGGCGCTTCGAAGCGATCCACGAGTCGCTCGAGACCGGCCACGGCAGACTCGAGCCAACGGGGCTCGTAGGTGGCCTCGAACAGTTCGAGATGCCCCCAGGCGACGAAGGCCAGATCGTCCAGCATCGCGGGAATGGCGGCCTCTCCCCGCCGCCAGCGATGCAGCGGCTCGCCGTCCGATCCCGTCATCTGCTTCCCGAGGAACTCCGCCGCTCGGACGGCGGCATGCACGAACCGCCGCTCTTCGAAGGCGCGACCGGCTCGGGCGAGCGCAGCGATCGTGAGACCATTCCAGTCGGCCAGCACCTTGTCGTCCCGATCCGGCCGGACCCGCTTCCGGCGCGCCTCCAAAAGACGCCGCCGGATCGTCTCGAGCCGCGCGGAGATCACGCCGGGCGCCTCGTCGTGGCGCTCTCCGAGCTCGGCCGCGGAGCGGGCTTCCATGAGGACGTTGGCCCCGGTTCGTTCACCGCTCGCCTCGTCGCGGAAGTTCCCCGCCTCGGTGATTCCGTAGGCGTCGACGGCCAGGTCCCGGTCCGGCCCGTCGCCGAGCACGCGGGTGATCTCGTCGAGCGTCCAGACGTAGTAGCGGCCCTCCTCGCCCTCGCTGTCGGCGTCCTCGGCCGAATGGAACCCGCCGGCCGAGTCGGTGAGCTCGTCCAGCACGTAGCCGAGCGTCCGCCGCGCGGTGTCGGCGAAGTCCGTCTCCCCGGTCGCCTGCCACGCTTCCGTGTAGGCGAGAGCGAGCAGCGCCTGGTCGTAGAGCATCTTCTCGAAATGCGGGAGCCGCCACTCCGCGTCCGTGGAGTAGCGATGGAATCCGCCGGCGAGCTGGTCGTGCATCCCCCCGCGACGCATCGCCCGAAGCGTCGTCGTGACCATCTCGAGCGCCCGCTCGTCGGCCGAGGCTTCGAACACGCGGAGGAGGAAGGTCAGGTTGTGCGGCGAAGGAAACTTCGGGGCGCCTCCGAACCCGCCGTGCGCCGAATCGTACCGGGAGACGAGGCCATGGTAGGCGGCGTCGATTTCCTCCCGTCCCGGAAGCTCGCCGTCCGGGACGTCGGTGGCCTCCCGCAGCGCCCGGGTGATCTCGGCCGCCGAGTCCTCCACCTCGCTCCGCCGCTCCGTCCAGAGGCGGCGGATCCGCGGAACGAGGTCGAGCATCCCGATTCGGCCGCCGCGGGATTCCCGTGGGAAGTACGTTCCGGCGAAGAAGGGTTCCAGCTCCGGCGTCAGGACGACGTTCAGCGGCCAACCTCCATGCCCGGTCATCATCTGGCAGACCGTCATGTAGACGGAGTCGATGTCGGGTCGCTCCTCCCGGTCGATCTTCACCGGGATCAAGGTCTCGTTCATCAGCTGCGCCACCTCCTCGTCTTCGAACGACTCGTGCGCCATCACGTGGCACCAGTGGCAGGTGGCGTAGCCGATCGAGAGGAAGATCGGCCGGTCCTTCTCGCGTGCGGCGGCGAAGGCCTCTTCCCCCCAGGCGTACCAGTTCACGGGATTGTCGGCATGCTGCCGGAGATACGGACTCTGCTCGTTCGCGAGTCGGTTGGGGGACATTGCTTCCCCGGTATGAGGATCCAGTACAGTTCTCCGTTCGGAACACGTATATTAGTGGCTTCGCTTCCGCCGCGGGGACTGGCCGGCACCTGGCGGCGGTCTCGTCGAAACCTTCGCCGGTCGGAGTCCGTTCATCGAAACATGAGCACGCCCGAAGACGACCGACCGATCAACCGGCCCAGCGCGCCCGAACCCGCCGCTCCCCGCGAGCAGCAGGCGCGCGAGGAACTCGAGCGGGAGATTCTCGCGCCCCAGCTCTCTACACCCGCCGCGGCCGACGGCGGCTCGTGGCGAATGCCGTCCGATCTCCTGGGACAGATCTGCCGCCGGGTGGGCATCGCGGGGATCGTGTTCGCCTCGGTGTGGACCGTCGTGCTGCTGATGCAGAACGTGATCTGGCGTCTGTTCGAGCCGATTCCCGCCATGTATTTCGGCGATGTCTGGCCGATGCCCGGCAATCTGATCGCCGGCGCCGGAGTCGCGCTCTCCCTCGCGATGGTTCCGCTCGCGAACTGGCTGTCGGGGCGGCCGCACCTGCTGATCCGCATCGGACTCGGCTTCGAGGTCGCCACCGCGGCCCTGATCGCCTCGCTGAACTGGCAGCTCCCCGAAGCGATGCTGGGCATCGGCATCTCCTGGGTATGCGTCGTCGTGATCGCCTATCCGGCCATCGTTCCCGCCGCCCCCGGACGCATCCTGGTGGCCTCGCTGATCGCCGCGTCGATGGATCCGCTCATGTACTGGTTGCTCGCGGCGGGCGAGCCCGGCGTCGCCGCGGACGGCTTCGCGCTCACCTGGATGTTCATGCCGAACTACGTCTGCGCCCTGCTCGCCGTCGTGCCGGCCAAGGTCATCCGGACCCTCGGCCAGCGCGTCTCGCGCGCGCGGGAGCTCGGGAGCTACCGGCTGGAGGAGCGGCTGGGATCCGGCGGGATGGGGGACGTGTACCGGGCGACCCACCGGCTGCTGGCCCGGCCGGCGGCCATCAAGCTGATCCGACCGGAGGTTCTGGGGGCGAGCACCGACGAGGCGGCGGAGGTGATCGTCGAGCGCTTCAAGCGCGAGGCCAGGGCGGCGGCGAATCTCCGATCTCCGAACACCATCGAGCTCTACGACTTCGGAACGACGGCCGACGGCGCACTCTATTATGTGATGGAGCTGCTCGAAGGGCTCGATCTGCAGGAGATGGTCGATCGATTCGGGCCGCTCCCTCCTGCGCGGGCCGTCCACTTCCTCCGGCAGGCCTGCCTGTCGCTGGGCGAGGCGCACGACCGCGGGCTCATCCATCGCGACATCAAGCCGTCGAACCTGGTCGCCGCGCGGCTCGGCCTCGGCGTGGACCATCTGAAGATCCTCGACTTCGGGCTGGTGAAGGCCGATCCGGCGCACGACGCCGATCAGACGCGGCTCACCTCTCCGAACGTCACGACGGGCACGCCGTCTTTCATGTCGCCGGAGGTGGCGTTGGGCGACGGCCCCGTCGACCGGCGGGCGGACATCTACGCTCTCGGCTGCGTGGGCTACTGGCTCCTCACGGGGAAACCGGTGTTCGAGGGCTCGACACCCGTGGCCGTCCTCATGGGCCACGTGCGAGACGACCCGATCCCGCCCTCGCAGCGGAGCGAGCTGGACATCCCGCAGGAGCTGGACGACGTGATCCTCGAGTGCCTGGCGAAGCGTCCCGAGGACCGGCCGAACACGGCGATGGAGCTGTACGAGGACCTCTGCTGCATCCCGGTGTCGCCGTGGAACAGCACGACGGC
>CAZOEX010000209.1:0-4607 GCA_964578925.1 uncultured Gemmatimonadota bacterium
CCCGACCGAGGCGTGCGGCGGGGCGACGCCGATCGCCGGCTCGTCGAGCGCGTCGTCCTCTCCCCACAGGTAGTCGCCCGCGAGCTTGAGCGTCCAGGCCTCCGCGAGCCCGACGGCCGCCTGGGCGTCGAAGCCCCAGAAGGTGGCGTCGCCGTTCACGTACTGGAAGACGACGTCCGGGCTGAGCGGCAGCCGCTTCGGCAGCGTCGTGGGCGCGAGGGTGATGTAGTCGTCCATCCTCCGCGCGAAGGCGCTGAGCTGGATCGACAGGTTGCCGTACGAGCCTTCGAGCCAGACGTCGGCCTGGGTGCTGCGTTCCGGCTCCAGCGCCGGATTGCCCACGAACTCGGCGGAAATCTGCGCCTTCGAGGCCGGAAAACGGTCGGAGTACCGCTCCAGGGCGTCTGCCGTCCGGACCGACGACCCGATTCCCGTGAAGAGTGTCCAGTTCGGGCTCAGGCTGAAGCCGAGCGTCGCCGCGCCGCTCAGGTTCACCTCGTCCTGGTCGAAGTCGGTGCTCACGTTGTCGCTGAAGAACTCGCTCGCGGTATCGGCCCGCGCGGATACGAAGTCCACGCGGCCGGCGAGGGAGAGGGTGACGCCGCTGTCGAACTGATGGTCGCCGCGCGCGAAGAGCCCGATGTCGGTGATCGTCACGTCGGGCCACACGAGGTCTTCGAACAGAAGGGGCTGCGGATCCATGTCGGCCCGGCGGATCGTGCGCACGGCGTTTCGGTTCGCCGTGTACATGTCGGCTCCCGTCTCCAGCTCCCAGCCTCCGAAGTCGAACGTCCCGGCGGCGCGTCCTCCGAACAGCTCGGTCGACGTCTCGACCCGCACGTTCAGCGGGAAGGGGGGCATGCGGTCCGGGTCCGGCTCGGCCGTCGGCTTGCCCGCGTTGTTCATGTCGTGCTCGGTGTCGCTGTAGTAGACCTGAAGGTCCAGGCTTCGCAGCGGCCCGTCCCCGTCTGCCAGGTCGGCCTTCCAGCGCGCGGAGGTATTCAGCGTGTTGAAGCCTTCCGCCATGAGCAGTCGCCCAGGATAGTCGAGGTCGTCCTGATCCTGGTAGCCGCCGCCCAGGATGAGCCGGGAGTCCTCGCCCGTCTCGATGCCCAGCTTCCCGCGCGCCTCCCAGCTCTGGAAGTCGCCCGGGATCTCGTTGCCGGCCCCGTCCTCGTAGTCGCTGCCGTTGCGGAAGGCACCGAAGCCCCACCAGGAGATCCCGTCGGTGCGTCCGAGTAGGGAGCCCGACGTTTCGGCCGCTTCGAGGTTCGTGTTGTAGCCGGCGGTCAGATTGCCATGAACACCTTCCCGCGTCGGCGGAAGTTGCTGCGTCTCCACGCGGATGGCGGCCAGGTTTCCGGCGCCTCACGTCAGTGCGTACGGGCCCTTCGCGACCTCGACGTTCTCGAACGCGAGCGGGTCGACGTGGGTCAGCGGCGAGTCCATGCGCGCCGGTCCGGCGGGGAAGCGTCGCTCGCCGTCGATGTAGCTGCCGACTTCGCTCTCCCGCAGGCCTCGCACCACCGGATCGAGACCCAGTGGCCCGCGCCGCACGGCGGCCACGCCCGGCACCTCGCGCAGCAGTTCCCCGGGATCGCGCGGATTGGCTTCCTGAATCTGCTCTTGCTCGAGCCGCCCCTCGGGCTGCAGGTCGGGCCGCAGGACGTTGACGGAAAGGCCGCCCAGCTCGACCGGTCGCACGTCGAGAGATATCGACAGCGTCACGGATTCTCCGCCGATCACGGTGACCGTCCGTTCCAGCGGCTCGTGGCCGATGGCGGTCACCGAAAGGGTATGCTCACCGGCCGGAACACGACCGATCCGGAAGCGACCCTGCGAGTCGGCCGTGCCGCGGATCCCGGTCTCGCCGATGGTGATGAGCGCGCTTCCCACGGGGCTCGAGGTCCCGGTGGCCAGCACGCGGCCCCGAAGCTCGCCCGTCTCCTGGGCGGACAGTGGCGCGGGCGTGGCCGCGAACAGGGCGGCCATGATGAGGATGATGGTCGGCAGCAGCGTGCCGCGGATGTGGCCGCCGGTGGTCGGATGCTTTCTCGCAACGGGATGTATGCACTGCATGGGCTCGATCTCCCGGGTGCCGGTTCGCTGGAGCGTACGTCCCGGAATGCGCAGAGACGCCGTCCGGGTCTGACACGTACACGAAGCTGTCGGTGGAACTCAGGAGATCGCGGGAGGTCCGTTCGGCTAGGGAAGGAGCCAGGGGTCGGCGGTCGGGCGGACCACGCGGTCGAGGGTGAGAGCCAGCGCGCCGACCGCCGCGTCCGGTCGAACGTCGTGCGCGTCGGACGCCGGATGTGCCGTCGATCCGCCGGGACAGCAGTGGCCGAGGCAGCAGCAGGGGCCGGCGCCGTGGTCGCGGTCGTCCGACTCGAAGTCGTCCGACTCACCGTGCGCCACTACTTCGGCGGCGGGCGCATGCGGCTGGTCGGCTCCGGCCGCCATCGAAGGCGCCCCGTGATGCGCGCAAGAGATCATCGATACGGGCGAAAGCGCGACCGCCAGGCCGAAGGCCAGCGCGAGCGCCGACTGCGCCACCGCGCCGATCGGTCCGAGTCCGGACCTGTCCCGCTCCCGCGTTCGTCTTCGCATCATGCGTCGACGATGCTCCCCGCTCGTCGAATCGTCAACTTCCGTCCTCGGGCATGACGACCGTGGTCTGCGCGAACCGATCGAGGAACTCGCGCTCGCGGTCGGTCAGGCTGTCGATGCCCTTCGTGGCCAGCTTTTCCATTACCTCGTCGAACGCCTCACGGTTCACCTCGTGCAGCGCCTCGCGGTCGATGCGACGCCAGCGCTTGATGGCCTCGCGGTCGCGCGACCATCCGCCCTTCGACGAGGGCTTCGACTTCCGCTCGAAGCGGGCGGCGGCGGAGTTGCGGCTACGGATGCGCAGGTAGATCCAGGCCCCGGCGAAGCCGCCGAGATGGGCATGGTGGGCAATGCCGTCGGAGACGCCGCCCGCCTGCTGCACGATCCCGTAGATCGCGAGTCCCGTGAGGCCGAGCACGACCCACCGCGCTTCGACGGGGATCAGGAAGTACAGGTACAGCCGATCCCGCGGCCAGTACTGCGCGTAGGCCAGCATGATGCCGTAGATGGCGCCCGACGCCCCGACGATCCTCGCCGTGGGCGTGAAGAAGGAGAAGAGCGCCGCGACGATGCCGCTGACGAAGTAGAGCCCGAGGAAGTGACGCGCGCCGAGCCGGTGCTCGAGTCGCGGACCGAAGAAGTAGAGGATCAGCATGTTCAGCGCGAGGTGCATCAAGCCGCCGTGCAGGAACATGTACGAAACGGCCGTCCACGGGCGCTGCAGGAGCATCGCCGGCACCAGGACGCCGAAGTGCATGACCAGGGGCACCGCCTGCTGCACGAAGAAGACCGCGACGTTCGCCAGCAGCAGGCGCTTCACCCACGGGGTCATGCCCCCCATCCATTACTCCGTCACATAGGTAACCAGTAGGTCGCTTTGACCGCGAAGAAGTTCCGTCCCGGCTCGCCGGGGCTGTCGAACAGATCGCCCGGGCCGGCGGCGTCCGGACCCGTCTCGAAGTCGAAGCCGCCCCGATCGAGCTGCCAGACCAGGAACAACGTACTGCCGGGCAGCCACTCCCAGCGCATCACAAGGTTGCTACGAAACGACAGCGAACGGAAGTCCGGCCGGGCGAACGTGAACTCGTCCGCACCGTCCTGCACGGTGATGACGTGCGGTTCCGGGCCGGACGATTCGCTGATCGTCGTGCCGTCGGTCCCGTAGATCCGGAGCTCCGAGCCTCCTGCTTCGGCCAGCTCACCGAACTCGGAATACTCCCCGGTGGCGGCAAAAGGTTCGAAGTATCCCTCCAGGCTCAGGTCCGGCGAGAAGGCGTAGTCGACCCGGACCTCGGCCGAGAGCGTGTGCCGGTCGATCCGGCCGAACACGTACCGCCGCCCGAAGGTGTCGGCGTCCCCCCCGTCGAGCGACGTGACGAACTGCCGCGTGTTCACGCTGCGGCTGTAGGAGGGCCCGAAGGAGAATCTCCAGGCGCCGCCAGGCTGGTACTCGAGGCCGATCCCGGTCTGCGTGACGGAGCCGCCGAAGTCGTCGTTCTCGTAGTAGAGGAACACGTCACCCCGGAGCCGGTTCTGGAACGGCGTCTGGACCGAGAGAAAGCCTCCGATCTCGGTCGGCGTGGCCATGAGGGGACCGCCGCGCGTCTGCGTGTCGCTCAGGGAACCCGGCCGAACGTCGACTTCCGCGTTGAATCCCCAGAAGTTGAGGAGCCGGAGTCCCCCGCGGACCTCGAACTCCGTGAACAGGCGGTCTCCGTCGAAGTTCCACTGGCTCTCCACTTCGCTCGCCACGTTCCAGCTCCGGAACGTCCCGACCCGGTTCTCCGTGTAGCCGAGGTCGACCCCGGCCTCGAGGCGGTCGGCCCTTCCGAGGGCGCCCGCGTCGTTGATGTCGAATGCGGGCGACGTGAACCTGGCGAAGGACTCCAGCAGCCAGTGCTCGCCGTCGCGGCGCGTGAGGAACAGGGAGCCCCGATAGCCGGTCATCGACGTCCGGTCGGGATCGAACTCCACGTGGCCGGCGTCCGGGCGCTGGA
>CAZOEX010000210.1:0-4604 GCA_964578925.1 uncultured Gemmatimonadota bacterium
AATGGGCCCGGCAGGACTCGAACCTGCGACCTTGGGATTATGAGTCCCCTGCTCTGACCAGCTGAGCTACGGGCCCGGACGCAGAGAGTAGCGCACGATCGAAACGGGAGGAAGGCCGGCCCTCGACCCTCCCCTGGTCGGTGCCACGGACCCGGGACCCGGTTCTCCGGAGACCGGGGCCGTGGCGACCCGAGCGATACACGCCTAACGTCCCCGCGTGAGTACTCCACCATTGGACGCCGTCGTCGTGGGCGCCGGACCGAACGGGCTGGCGGCTGCGATCGCTCTCGCCGAGACGGGTCTGCGCGTTCGGATCTTCGAGGCGAACGAGGACGTGGGCGGAGCGGCCCGCACGGCCGAACTGACCCGGCCGGGGTTCCGCCACGACCTCGGCTCGACGACGCATCCGCTGGCGGCAGCCTCTCCCTTCTTCCGTGGCCTTCCACTCTCCGAGCACGACCTCGACTGGGTGCACCCCGACGTCCCGCTCGCACATCCTTTGGACGGCGGAGGCGCGGTGCTTCTCCACCGCTCCCTGGACGAGACCGCAGCGGGCCTCGGCACCGACGGGAGTAGCGACGGGCGAGCGTGGCGACGGCTGTTCGGTCCGCTGGTCCGCGACTGGCCGAAGCTGGAGCGGGAGGTCCTGTGTCCCCTGCTCCACTGGCCGCGGCATCCGATCGCGCTCGCACGCTTCGGACTGTCGGCGATCCGTTCGGCCCAGGGACTCGCCCGGAGCCGCTTCGACGACGAGCCGGCCCGGGCGCTCTTCGCCGGCCTGGCCGCCCATTCCCTCCTCGCCCTCGACCGCGCGGCGACGGCCTCCTTCGGTCTCGTCCTCGGGATTCTCGCTCACCGCGTCGGATGGCCCTTTCCGCGTGGCGGCGCCGGCCGGATCAGCGAGGCGCTCGCCGCGCACTTCCGTTCCCTCGGCGGCGAGATCGTCACCGAACGCCGAATCGATTCGCTCAAGGAACTGCCGGAGGCGCGTCACGTCGTGCTCGACGTCACGCCTCGGCAGGTCGTCCGCATCGCCGGCGAGCGCCTCCCGGCCCGTCGCCGGCGCGGCCTCGACGGGTGGAGATACGGCGCCGCCGCGTTCAAGCTCGACTGGGCGCTCGACGCGCCGATCCCCTGGACGAACTCCGACGTCGCCCGCGCCGGAACCGTGCACGTCGGCGGCACGCTCGCGGAGATCGCGGCCGGCGAGAAGGCGGTCGAGCAGGACCACGTTCCCGAGCGCCCCTTCGTTCTGCTGGCTCAGCACTCGCTCTTCGATCCCTCGCGCGCCCCGGACGACGGGCACACGGCTTGGGCCTACTGCCACGTCCCGAACGGATCCGCGATCGACATGACGGATCGGATCGAGGCACAGATCGAGCGCTTTGCTCCCGGGTTCGCGGACCGGATCCTCGAGCGGTCCGTTTCCACGCCGGCCGATCTCGAACGGCTCGACGCCAACCTCGTCGGCGGAGACATCAACGGCGGCATGCAGGATCTGCCGCAAATGCTGGCCCGGCCGCGCCTGAGCCCCCGGCCCTACCGGCTCGCGCGCGCGACCGGTGAGCGTCCCGGGTTGTACCTCTGCTCCTCGTCGACGCCGCCGGGGGGCGGCGTGCACGGGATGTGCGGCTGGCACGCCGCGCGCACGCTGTTGCGCGACGACTCCTCCCTTCTATGATCTACGGCGTCCTGGCCGACGCGGTCCTCGTCCTGCACCTGACCTTCATCCTGTTCGTCGTACTCGGCGGCCTGCTCGTCCTGCGATGGCGCTGGATGGCCCTCTTTCACGTCCCGTGTGCCGTGTGGGGCCTGCTCATCGAGCTATTCGGCTGGATCTGCCCCCTCACACCGCTCGAGAACTCGCTCCGGCGTACGGCCGGCGAAGCGGGGTACGGGGGCGGCTTCATCGAGCACTACCTGCTGCCAGTGATCTATCCGGGCGGGCTGACGCGGGAGGTCCAGCTGGCGCTGGCCGCAATGGTCGTGGCGGTGAACGTGGGCGTCTATCTGCTCGTCTGGCGGAAGTGGCGCGACGACTCGCGGTCCGGTCGCGCAAATCGCTGAGGCTACCGGGTCGGTCGCGACACTCGCCGTGCCGGCCCGGCCGTGCCCACCGTGCTCACGGGAAGATCCCCCGCTCCGCGTAGACGCGGGCGATCTTCTCGATGCCGCTCAGGAAGGCGGCCGATCGCAGGTCGGTCTCGTGGCGGAACGACAGGTCGTGCAACTCGTGGTAGGCGGCCACCATGGTCTCTTCGAGCCCCGAATTCACCAGGTCCTCCTCGTCGGCTCCCTGCACGGCCCGCGTGGTGAGGCTCGGCGGGATCGCGTCGCCCGTGGCCTCCTCGACGGCCGACAGGATTCTGCGCGCGCTCTGCTCCTGGAAGCGCTTTTCCATCCGGCCGAAGCGCAGGTGCGTGAGGTTCTTGACCCACTCGAAGTACGACGCGGTCACGCCGCCGGCGTTCAGATAGAGATCCGGGAGGATGTGGACGCCGCGTTCGAGCAGGATGTCGTTGGCCTGGGCCGAGACCGGACCGTTGGCCGCTTCCGCGACGAGCCTCGCCTGGATGCGCCCGGCGTTCTCGGACGTGATCTGCCCCTCGAGCGCGGCCGGCACCAGGATATCGCACTCTAGCTCGAGCGCGCGCGCCGAATCGGAGATTTCCTCGTCCGCGCCGGGAAAGCCCGACACGCCGCCGGTTTCTTCCATGTGCTCGCGGACGGCGTCGACGTCGAGTCCGTCCTCGCTCGTGATCGCCGCGTCCCGCTCGGCGATCGCGGTGACGCGTGCATCGGCCTCCCTCAGGTATTTCGCGGCGTAGTAGCCGACGTTTCCGAGGCCCTGCACGACGATCCGTTTGCCGGCCAGGCCGGGCTCCAGGCCGATCAGCCGGATCCGATCCTCGTCGTCACACGCCTCGCGAATGCCGAAGAAGACCCCCCGCCCCGTAGCTTCGAGCCGCCCGCGAACGCCGCCCTGAGAGATCGGCTTCCCGGTGACCGCCCCCGTGCCATTCAGCTCGTCGGGATTCATCGCGAGATAGGTATCGACCATCCAGGCCATCTCCCGCGGCCCCGTGCCGAAGTCGGGCGCCGGCACGTCGACCGCCGGGCCGATGAAGTTCTTCTTGATGAGCTCGAAGGTGTAGCGGCGGGTGATCCGCTCGAGCTCGGCTTCGCTGTATCCGCGGCGGTCCACGCATACGCCGCCCTTCGCCCCGCCGAAGGGCACGTCGACGATTGCGCATTTGTAGGTCATGAGCGCCGCGAGCGCCGTGACCTCGTCCTCCGAGACGGTCGGCGCGAAGCGGACGCCACCTTTGGACGGAAGCTTGTGGTTGCTGTGCAGCGCCCGCCATCCCTCGAGCACCTCCACGGAACCGTCGTCCCGCTCGATCGGAAAGCTGACGTGGTAGACGCTGTTGCACTGCTTGATCTGATTGAGCAGGCCGGGCGGATGGTCGGACAGCGCCGCGGCCCTGTCGAAATACCTGTTGACCTGTTCGAAGAAACGGACGGACGGTTCCACGTGGGGTCTCCGTTGACTCGAGAAATCGACGCGTCGGACGACCGGCCCGGTGGCGGAGCCGCAATCCGCAATCTAACCTAACGACGGACGCGAGAACGACTGCGACGGGATGCCGAGCGGTGACGCCCGATCCCTCGCTCGCCGTGGAGGGGCCGTGAACGAAGCGAAGCTGTATTCGCTCTATGAATCCGATCCGACGCCCGTCGTCGCCTTTTTCGGGCATCTCGCCGAGGTGTACGCCCTTCCCTCCCCCGTCCGCTTTCTCGACATCGGCTGCGGGCCCGGCCGACTGCTCGCTCCCCTCGCGGAGCTCGACTGGCGGGTCACGGGACTCGAGCCGCTCTCCGAGTACGCCGCAGCCGCGGCGGAGAAGGCCGCCGGCCTGGACGGGGTGGCCGTGCGGCGGGGCGGGTTCGCGGATCTGGAGGCGACGGAAGCGTACGATCTCGTCGCCGCGGTGAACGGTCCGTTCAGCTATCTCCTCTCGTTCGAGGCTCGCCGCGATGCCGTGAAGCGGTGCGCCCGCGCCCTGGCGCCCGGCGGCGTGCTCTTCCTCCACTTCTCGAATTTCTGGTGGATTCTCAAGCACTACCGGGAGCCCCCGACCCGCACGGTCGACGTCGACGGCGTGACGGTCACCCGGACGGCGACCCATCGAATCGACTACCACGAGGGCAGGTTCACCCACGTCGACACCTTCCGTTGGACCGGAACCGGCGGACGGGCGCACGAGCGCAGCCAGACCCACGAGATGGCGATGGTGAGCCCCGTCGAGACGCTTCGCCTGCTCCGGGAAGCGGACCTCGAGGAGCTGCGGACCTACAATGCCTACGAGGACCGGGAGCCGTCGCGGCTCACCGGAAAGCGCGTGATGATCGCGGCGAGGAGACCGGAGTGAACGAACACGAACACGGACACGACCACTCGACCCGCGGCGGCCGCGGCGAGGGTGCCGACGACGACGGCGGCGACCACGACCACCACGACGGGGACCACCACGCCATGATGGTCGCCGACTTCAAGCGCCGCTTCTGGATCTGCCTGGCGCTCTCCCTGCCGGTCCTGGCGC
>CAZOEX010000211.1:0-4593 GCA_964578925.1 uncultured Gemmatimonadota bacterium
GACGAGGACGACGGGTTCACGGGCTCGACGGCCTGGGTGTGGCCCGTCACTGCCGGCGCGAAGTCCTTCTTCTGAGCATAGATTCCGTGGCATGAGTCCCCTCGCGCTCCTTCTCGTCGACTGGGTCCTGATGGCCGGCGTGATGGCCTTCCTCTGGCGCTGGCAGCTCCGCACCACGGAAGCCGACGGCGTCGATCTCGGCTGGACGGTGGGGCTCGGGGTGGCGGCCCTGCTCTACGCCATTGGCCTGGACCGCGGACTCCCCGAGCGGCGGCTCCTGGTCGCCGCACTCGCCGTTCTCTGGTCCGGGCGGCTCGCCTGGCATCTCTGGGATCGCGTGCGAACGCCGGGCGAGGACGGACGGTACGCGCGCCTCCGGGCGGAGTGGGGCTCGGATGCGCCCTGGCGGTTTTTCCGCTTCTACCAGGCGCAGGCGCTCAGCGTCCCGCTCATCGCCGGGCAGTTCATGCTGCCGATGCTCCATCCGGCGGACGAATTGCGGCTGTGGGACGGTCTCGGGGCCGTCGTCGTGCTGGCCAGCATCGCGGGCGAAGCGGTGGCCGACCGACAACTCTCCGCCTGGAAGCGGGACCCGGAGAACCGGGGCCGGACGTGCCGACGCGGGCTGTGGCGCTACTCCCGTCATCCGAATTACTTCTTCGAGTGGCTCCACTGGCTGGGATACTCCGTCATCGCGGTCGGCTGGACGTGGTGGCCCGCCACCCTGATCGTGCCCCTGGTAATGTACGTCCTCGTACGCCACGTGACCGGCATCCCCCCGACCGAGGCGCAGTCCCTTCGCAGCCGGGGTGAGGATTACCGGAAGTACCAGCGCACGACGAACGCGTTCTTCCCCGGTCCACCCCGTGGCGACCCGCTGGAGGCCCGATGAGCGAATGGACCGCGACGGTCCCGAAGCGACTCCGGCTCGGCGTCTCCAGTTGTCTGCTTGGCCGCAACGTGCGCTACGACGGCGGACACAAGCGCGACGCGTTCCTCATGGACACGCTGGATCCGTACGTGGAATGGGTCCAGGTCTGCCCGGAGATCGACATCGGTCTCGGCACGCCCCGGCCGCCGATCCGGCTCGAGCGCGCTTCACGACGCGGGTCCAGCGGAGGAGATCGCCATGGCGAGACCGCAGCCGGCGGGGTCCGCCTCATGATGCCGGACACGGGTGAAGACCTCACGGACCGGATGACCGGGTATGCCGAGCGAAAGGTCGAGGCGCTGCGTGAGAAGCGACTGGCGGGGTACATCTTGAAGTCTAAGTCGCCGAGTTGCGGAATGGAGCGCGTTCGGTTGTACGACGAGAACGGGGTCCCCTCGCGCGATGGCGTCGGCCTCTACGCAAAGGTGCTGGTCCGCCGGATGCCGACCTTGCCCACGGAGGAAGAAGGCCGGCTCAAGGACCCTCGGCTGCGCGAAAACTTCATCACGCGGATCTTCGCGCGCGGCCGGTGGCTCGACCTGGAGGCCGAGGGCCTGACGATGCACGCGCTGACCGGCTTCCACGCTCGTCACAAGTACCTGCTCATGTCGCGTGATCCCGACGGCACGCGGAAGTTGGGCCGCCTGTTGGGCGAAGCCGGCGCGATCTCCTCCGAAGCGGAGATGGCGGAGGTCGGCGCGGCATACGAAGCCGGGTTCAGCGATACGTTGGCCCACCTTCCCAGCCGCGGCCGGCACGCGAACGTGCTGCAGCACCTGGCCGGCTACGTGTCGGAGCGAATCGACGACGGAGACCGGGCCGCGCTGACCGAGGCGATCCACGGCTACCAGGCCGGGCTCGTCCCGCTCATCGTTCCCGTGACCTTGCTGCGCCATCACATCCGCCGACTCGAGATCGACTACCTGACCAACCAGGTCTATCTGAAGCCCCACCCGCACGAGCTCATGCTGCTGAACCACATGTGACGCGCGTCTCAGCCGTACCGGGTCACCGCGTTCGGGCCGCAGGAGATACACGGTAGCGTCATCCTGCAAGTGATCCGGCTCCCGACCTCCCGCATCAGCGCGTGTCGGCGGCCAGCTCCTGCTCGAAGTCCTCGAACTCGACGCCGAACCGGTGCAGCCGCGGCACGTCGAGCTCATCGGTGACGACGGCCCACACCGTTCGATCGCGAATCACGGGTCGTGGATACGTCCGGAAGCCGTCGGGGGTCTCGACCCGACCCAGGTACTCGCCGGTGGGTTCGAAGACATCGAACACGACCGGCTCTCGGTACGGGTTCACCGGACTCTCCGTGCGCTCCTCCTCGGCGCGACGGTCCTCCTCGGACATGTAGCGTTCGGAGGGCATGCTCACCTCGACCCAGATGCGGCCCTCCTCGCTGACCAGGAGGCCGTCGTAGGCCGGCTTCACCTCCGGTATCGGGGGGCCGTTCCACGACCAGCCGGGGAAATTGTCGCGGAAGTTCTTCGTGACCCGGGCGCGCTCGATGTCTGCCTCCTCGGAGCTCACCGGCACCGGCTCGTAATCCATCGAGATCTCGATCACCGGCTTATCCTCACGGAGCAGCTTGAAGCTGTACTCGTCGCTGATCCCGGCGACGAAGTAGCCGAGCGGGCTGTAGGCGGTGTGCTGGCTCGGCGAGAATGGCACGTTGGTTACGCTCATACTGTTCTCCGATTCACCGGAGATCATCGGTTCTTCGAAGCCGAGGTCCGGCACGTCCACCGTGTCGATGGTCCCATCGGAGTGGTAGCGAGCCATGCCCCGCTCCCACTCGTCGACGCCGGCCCCGAGGTTCTTGATCACGGGCGTGAGTACGGTGCCGGCCCGGGTCGCGACCATCGGGTTGGAGGTGTTCATGCTGCCGGCGATCGGCCACGAATCCACGTAGGCGCCGTCGGCCTCGTATACGGAGATCCGGCCGTTCCCGGGGTCGCGCAACGCGAGGCGAGCGTCGGGCAGAAAGGCGAGCCCGCTGTCGGGCCGCTTGTATTCGCCCGGACCTTCACCCTCTCGCCCGATGTTCTGCACGTAGGATCCGTCGGGCGCGTATATGCGCACGACCGGGCCATGTCCGTCGAGCACGTACATCCTTCCGTCGGGCCCGACCGCCAGCGCCCGGATGTTGCCGAACTGGTATTCGGGGGCGCCGTCGAGGACGCCGATGCTCACCTGCGACACGAGGCGCGCGTCGGAGGGCCACATCTGACCGCCGGTGGTTCGGACCCGGATCGTGTCGCCGATCGTGTCCACGGTGGCGGTCCACTCGGGCGACGTAGAGCCGGCCTCCCGGACCGCGTCGCCGCATGCGGAGACGGAGAGCAGGAGGAGCGGCAAGACGGCGAATCGAGCGAGACGGAGGGAGCGCGATCCAGTTACCTGCATTACGTCGACTCCAGCGTGTTCGAGGATCCGGGCGGTACTACTGAATGTCCGTGCAACCCACTTTGTGGACACCCGAAGTGGAAAATGGGTTGCGACCGCCACGGACCACTACGACAAACAGGTGTCCAGCGCCCGGCGCATACGTTCGGCACCCTCTACCAGCCGCGGGCCCGGCCGGGATGTAAAGGCATTGCCGTCGATCACCGCCGTCGGAAGTGAATCGAGCATCCGACGGCCGACCGGATGCGTGACCCGATCGATCTCCGCCTGACTCCTCTGCACGCCGAAGCCGCAAAGCATCACCAGGAGGACATCGGGCCGTAGGGTCTCGACTTGCTCCCAGGTCACCCGGCGAGAGGGGGCACCGGCATCTGCGCCGACATCCCGGCCGCCTGCTGCCCACACCAGTTCCGGCACCCAGTGACCGGCGAGAAACACCGGATCCGACCACTCTATGCAGACGACGCGGGGACGATCGCCGGAATCCGGTGTCGCTCCGGCCCGCAGCCGCGTGAGCGAGGCGCGCATGCTTTCGACGAGACTTGCCGCCTGTCGCGTTCGGCCGAGTGCTGCGCCGACCCGTCGCACGTCCCGGTAGACGCCATCGAGATCACGCGCCGACAACGAAAACACCCTCGGAGGAGGGTCGAGCGCTCCCGCTAGAGCCTTCACATCGCCGCCGTCGACCGCGCAAACTGCGCACTGTGACTGGGTCAGAATGAGATCTGGTGCGATTGCCACCAGTGCGTCGGAGTCCACCCCGATGACTGGTCGACCGCTCTCGAGCGCCGCCCGCACGGCCCCGTCGATCGCCAGACTCGAGGCTTCGGTGTCGATCGGCGAGGTCGTGATTCGCGGCAGATGCCCGACTTCGAGCGGAAAATCGCACTCGTGCGAAATGGCCACGAGCTCGTCTGCCGCACCCAGCGCCGCGGCGATTTCCGTAGCAGCCGGAAGCAGGGAGACGATACGCGAAGGTCGTCTCAGCCCGGCCACAGCCAACCGAAGGTGCCGGCGGTCACGCACGCGTAGATCAGCGCGTCGAATATCGACTTGAGCGTCGTCGACCATTTGCGACCGAGCCAGATGGAGCCCTGCAGCAACGCCAGTCCGTATCCGGCGAACGCCACGGCTCCGGTGATCTGAAACACGCTCAGGTAGTCGGCACCGGCCCCGAGTGAGATACCTCCGACATACGCCGCGAAGACTCCCACCACGATGCAGTAGACGAACCACTGGAGCAGGCTCGCGCC
>CAZOEX010000212.1:0-4582 GCA_964578925.1 uncultured Gemmatimonadota bacterium
CTTCTGCGGCGGCGATCGCGGCATCGAGGTCCGCCTTACGAAATTCGGCGCCATAGTCGAAACCGAGTTCCGAGCCGGTCTCCGCACGCATGCGAGCACGTGGCGTCGGCCGGGCCGTGCCGCCCTGATCCCAGATGCGCTCCCAGCGCGTCTTCTTGCCGACGAGGAAGTCGGGATGCGCGAAGTCGAACCCCTGGACGTCGATGATCCCGATGAGGATGTCTTCACCGTCCCGGTGCTCGTCACTCGACCCGAATCGCCTGAGGTCGGGGTCTGGAGCGTCCGGCTCTCCGGCCGCGATGGAGGGCGTAGGTGCCTGGAGCGCCTGCCCCGGCTCGACGAACTGTACATACGGGTCGTCGAGTAGATCAGCGAGGGAATCGAGAGGCCGGGTCGCCGTGCGCAGATTGCCCGTGGACGCGGAGAACTCACGCTTCCAGTCGGAAGCCTCGTCGCTGAGCGTGACGAATACGTTGACGTCGATCCCGCCCGGCAGCCGGCGCAGCTTCTTCTTGCGGAGCTCCTTCGGTAGCGTCGCTTCCAGCCGAGCCCGGGGCGCGGCCTCGTCCCCGAGTAGGAGAGGCACCTCCGACGCCAGCGCCGGGTCTCGCACGCGGAGACACCCCGCGTGCTCCGCGCGCAACGTGTTCACGGTGGCGCTCCCGTTGCGCATCATTCGCAGCCGGGGGTGGATCTTGATCGCAGCGGGGCCGAGTTCTTTCGGGTCGGATCGCGCCATGTGTGACCTCCGGACCGCATCGAATGGCCGCGACAACCTGCTCCACGCGGGTCGTCGGCATTGCTCACCCTTCGAATGCCGCCCGGTCCCCGGAGATTACGGAACGGCTCCCGATGCAGTTCCTGACCACTGCCCTCGATACTGTCGCCCCGGCAAGCCGATAACCTTCCGGGCATGACAGCCAGCTGGGTGGCCGGGAGGCAACCGCATTGAGCCTCCCGGCCGCGCCAGGAAACGGAGCTCTCACCAACTCAAATCATACATCACCACCGCCGGCACCGGATCGTGGCGCACGGCATACAGGATGCCGTCCTCCTCACTGAACGCGATGGAAATCACGTCGGCGTCGAGCTCGTAGCTCTCCACGAGCTCGCCATCCCATGCGAAGAAGTGAATTGTCGACCCGTAGTTGGCCCGGCCGGGAAACGCCTCGCGCGTCCGGCCCGAGTAGAGGGCGAAGATGCCTTCCGCCGTGGGCGCGGTGTCGAGATAACCGAACCGCGTCTCGTACTTTCCGGCCCGCGGCGCGAACCGGTCGGGCCCCCACACGGTCGTCATCGTCGAGGTTTTCTCGTCGAAGATCTCCATCCGCGAAGCGAATCGACTCGCCAACACGTGACGCAGGTGGTCGGGCGCCGAGCGCAGGGAGCCCTGGAAGAGCTCTGCCCGGCGGGCGGGAGGTAGTCCCTCCACGCCTGGACGCGCACCATATGACTCGACCGGCACACCCTTCCGATTCAGACGCAGCAGCCGGCCGGCATCCAGGAGCCCGAAAGCCAGGAACTGGCCGTCACTCATTGCCGTGAGATCGGTGATGACCGATGAGGCGGCGATTTCCTCGGTGGCGACGAGTCCGAACTCGGATCCGCCGCTCGCCGGGACCGGATCCAGCCACGTGATCCTGTTCAGGCCGGCGTCGAGCACCGCGATCGTCTCGGGCTGATCGACCACGAGGGATACCGGGGCCTTGAACTCACCCGGACCCTCTCCCTTCGTCCCGAAGGACCGCAGGAGGCCGCCCGTCCGGCGATCGACGGCCAGCACCTGTCTGTTCGAGTAGCGATCGATCAGCAGGAGTTCCTCTCCGGCGACGGTGACTTGCGTCGGCATACCGAACTGATCGCCCACGGCAAGCATCGCTCCAGTCAGGCTCCTGTCACCTGCGTCGTCCGGCGAACCCTTGAACTCCGTTGCGACCGCATTCCCGATGTCGGACCAACCCCCGACGAGGCTGACGAACCACACTGCCGCGAGGATCGTCCAGACGACGGGACGGGTCGCTCTGCCAATGCCGTTCATCATGTGTCCTTCCGGTAGCGGTCGACCATCCAATCGTCGCCGTAGTCGCAGTACGATGCGATCTCGACGACGCATCCGGAACTCTCTGCTGCGCAGAGTTCCGACGGCGAGGCCCCCGGTTGGTTGAAGCGACCGGGCAGGAGAAGCAAGGCGAGAAGGACAACGAGCACTCGTGCTGCGAATAGGACGTCCTGCATGACGCACCTCCGTGCGGGGCTTCCGGCGCGAGGGCCGGGAGCCGGTTCACGGGGAGCGCGACCTCAGTAAACTGACGTCAGGAAGGCGTGGGCGAAACGGAGGGCCGTCGCAGGGTCTGAGACTCGAGCTGCAACGGCGAGGTTGGGGTCCAACACGATATATTTTGGTACTTCGAAGTCGCCCAAGGCTTGGCTTAGCTCATGGCTCCGGTCGCGGACCATCGAGCTCCAGTCTCCGAGCCATTGCACACCTGTATCAGCAGAAGTGACAATTACACCATTGATTTGCTCGTTCCGAGGTCCATCGATGCGTTCGTTGAACTCGGCGAGGAGGGTTGTAGCGTAGGGGTGTCCGGGGTCCCACATGAGGAACACGGTCGGCTTCCCACCAAGATCCCGCGCCGTGAACTCGGCGCCGTCGATGCGCTGGAGCTTCATCTCCGGCGCAAGCCTGCGCCCGGGCATCGCCGAGTCGCGCACGCGATCCCGGTACTCGGTCTCGAACAAGGCAATCTCCGCGGCATCGCTCGACAGTATCGATCCGTACTTGCCTTGTGCTCGATCCCCGACGATGGGATCCGCGTAGAGCATTCCGATGATCGGACGAGCGGCCGCGGTGTCGCCGATCGCGAGGAGCTCATCGACGTACGGTTCCAACACATCGGGTTTCCATGCTTTCTCGGCGACCTCCGCCATCATAGAGAGCGCCTGCACCGTATCGCCCGAGATGATGAGGTCACCTGCCAGTTCCATCCGGGTCGCTTCGACGGCCTCGTCGACGCGCTGTCGGTGCTCGCCGGTGGAGGTCCGCAAGGACCGTAGCGAGCCGTCGGCGTTCGCCAACTCTTCCAGCCGATCGCTGCGCAGGCGAATTCGTCGGGAGACCAATTCATCAAATGGATCGAGCAGCGCGGCAATCGATTCTTCAGTAAGGTTTGGGACCAGCCGGGCTCGGTCGACCCAGCTATCCACCGCGTCGATGTCTCCTAGCCGAACCGCTGCCAGGATCCCCTGGCGGACCAGGACTGCACTCCTCGCATCCGTTTGCTGCCAAAGGCTGTCGAGTCGCCCCAGCCGCGTCGCGAGGTCGTCTGTCTCGGCCATGATCCGCGCGAGCTGTTGCTGCGTGATCGCACGATGCCGAGGAGCCCGCTCGCGCAGTCGAGCGAGCAGCTGCTCCTGCACGTCCAACTGGCCCTGTCGCCTGGCGTAGTCGGCCAGCCAGTATAGCTCGTCCGGATTGTACGCATCCGCCAGCCCAACCAGCTCCCGCAACTTCCCCTCATGAAACGCTCGCAACGAATCCGGCAGCGCTATCGTACCCATACGCGACTGATGGACGTAAAGCATCGTCCAGCCGAAAGGGTTCTCGGGGTATCGCTCGGCGGCCTCGGCGGCCCACTCCGCTGCCATCACCCAGTTGAAGGGTTCGAGCACGCGGTACTTGCTCTCGAGGGCGGCGACGCTCGGCTCGCCGTTCTCTTCTGCAACCAGCACGTCCCAGAGCTGACCGAAATTCGTGTCGATGTTCTCTCCGGCGAAGTCCTCCACGGCGGCCGCCACGTACAGGTCTCCGGGCTGCAGCGCGAACCTGCCCTCGAAGGTGCCGTCCTCGCTCTTCCGGAGCGTCGCGACGCGGAGCTCGCCGATGACGCCGCCGCGCGGGTTCGGACTCTCGGCGTTTCGGGCCCGCATGCGGAGTCTCAGGGAGTCGTGGTGCGCCAGGTACGAGGCGGGCTCGTATCGAAGGCTCACCATCTCGCCGGAGGTCGGCGTTCCGGGCTCGAAGGAGAGCTCGCTGCGGTGCGCTCCGGCCGTCGGCGCCAGCAGCATGTAGCCGCCGGCCAGCACCGCGAGCGCGATGCTCGCCGCGATCCCGAACCGTGCCGTCCAGCGGACGGGTGGGGTGCTGCCGTCGCCATTCGCCGAGAGCAGATCGATGCGCTCCCCCGCTCGACGGCGGCGCAGGACCTCGTCGGCGACGTCGGGCGGCCGCGCGGGCTCGAGCTCCGCGGCCGTCTCGCCGAGCGTTCGGAAGAAGTCCACGCGCTCGCGGCACTCGCTGCAGTGCTCGACGTGGCCGGCGATCTCCTCGAGTCGGACGGACGGAAGGTCCCCGTCCACGAAGCGCGACAGGGCGAGTTCGGAGGGATGCCCGAATCGCATGTCTAGGTCGATAGGAACTCTCGCATGGCCTTCCGCGCCCGGTACAGCCTGACCTGCGACAGATTCTCGGATATCGTCATGGTCTCCGCGATTTCAGAATGTGTCAGCCCCTGTATCTCTTTCAATACGAAGACGGTCCGCAGCGTCGGATCCAGCCGGCTCAGGGCCTTCTCGAGCATGA
>CAZOEX010000213.1:0-4547 GCA_964578925.1 uncultured Gemmatimonadota bacterium
CACGTACCATGCGCCCGACGTGGCCCGCTGGCTGCGCGCACCGACCGAAGACTGAGACCTTGCGACGATGACCGACGAAACGAAAGCTACCCTCAACCACTTCGGGATCTTCCGGTACACCCCGGTCTTCTGGTCGCTCGAAGCCGAGCGCAGGGCGTCCGTCTACGCCGATCTCGTCGAGCGGCTCCGCGAGCGGTTGACGGTGCATCCCTACCAGCTGACGCCCCTCGAGTACGACGCGGACGTGATGTTCTGGACCGTAACGGAGGTCGCGGACGAAGACGAGGCGCACCGCTTCTTCGCACAGCTCGCCCGCACGTTGAGTCCCTTCCGCGAGTACCTCGAACCCCGCGACTCACTCTGGGGGTTCACCCGCCCTTCGCAATACAGCCGCGCGAGATCGGCCCAGGAAGTGGACCCGCTCACGGACGAGCGATCGCCCTACGTCGTGATGTACCCGTTCACCAAGACGGTCGACTGGTACATGCTCAGCGGCGAGGCGCGCCAGGGCATGATGAACGAGCACATCAAGATCGGGAAGCAATTCCGCGAGATCTCCCAGCTCCTGCTGTATTCCGTCGGATTGCAGGACCAGGAGTTCGTCGTCGTGTACGAAACCGACGATCTCGTGCTCTTTTCGGAGCTCGTCAAGAAGCTCCGGGACACGGAGGCGCGCCGTTACACGAAGCGGGACACGCCGGTCCACACCGGGTTGCTCTGCCCGCCGGACGCGATGGAAAGCGTATGGGCCGGCTCCTAGTCTTCGGAACGAGCCACGCGGTCGCTCCCGCGCGGCTTCGCGACGGACTCTACATGGACGACGAATCGGTCGTCGCCTTCCTGGGCCGGCTCGTCGAACGGCCGGAGATCGAGGAAGCCGTATTGCTGCACACCTGTACGCGCATCGAGGTCTACGGCCTGGCCACAGATACCGATACGGCGGAGACGGCGATCGGCGATTACCTGGCCGAAGGCGACGAAATCCGGCGGGACGAGATCGAGCGCCACTCCTACGCTCTCACGGAGGGGAGCGCGGCCCGTCACCTGCTGCGCGTGGCGGCGGGGCTCGACTCCATCGTACTGGGGGAACCGCAGATCCTCGGCCAGGTGCGCGAGGCCGCCCGACTCGCGGCCGACGTCGACGCGACCGGCCCGATCCTGCGGCGTCTCTTCGCGGCCGGCGTCCGCGCCGGGAAGCGCGCGCGATCCGAGACCCGACTCGCCCAGGGCCCCACCTCGCTGGCCGCCGCGGGGGTGCGCCTGGCGCTGGACGCGTCCGACGACTTTCCCTCGGAAACGGTCCTCGTCGTCGGCGCCGGCGAGACGGCCCAGCTGACCGCCCGGCACCTGGCGAAGCGAAAGCCGGGGCGACTCGTGATCGCCAATCGATCGGCGGCCCCGGCGGAGCGCCTGGCCGCGGAGCTGGACGGGACGGCGGCATCGCTCGATGAGATCCCGGAACTCCTGCGAGAGGCGACCGTCGTCGTCACCGCCACGACCTCTCCCGAACCGATCGTCCAGGCGAACGATCTCGGTGCGGCGATGGAGGCTCGGTCCGATCGTCCGCTCGTCGTCGTCGACCTCGGCCGGCCGAGAAACGTGGCGGCCCCGGGACGGCCGATCCCCAACCTCTCGCTGCACGACCTGGATGGCCTGGCCGAGACGGTCCGCCGGAATCGTGATCGGCAGGTGGAGGAGATCCCGGCGGTCGAGCGGATCGTCGACGAGGAGCTCGAGCGCTTCCTGACGTGGAAGCGAGGACGGGGCGTCGTCCCGCACCTCTGCGCCCTCAGGCGCCATTTCTTCGATCTGGGTCGACGCGAGCTGGAGTCGCAGATCTCCAGTTTCGACGAAGAGCAGCGGGCGGCCCTGGAGGCGTACACGGAGCGCCTGATCGCTAAGCTGCTGCACGAACCCACCGTGCGAATCAAGCAAACGGACCTGGAGACGGCTGAAGGCCTGGCCCAGTTGGAAGCGGTCGAGTCGCTCTTCGACCTGGACGTGTGAGCGACAGTCCGTTCCGCGTCGGGGCCCGTACATCGCGGCTGGCGCGATGGCAGGCTGCCCTGGTGGTCGATGCACTGGAAGCCGACGGCGTGGACGCCGAGTTCGTGGGCGTCGAGACGTCGGGTGACCTGGCGGTCGACGTTCCGATCGGCCAGATCGGCGGGACCGGCGTTTTCACGCGCGAGCTCGAACGGGCGCTGGCGCACGGCGAAATCGACGCGGCGGTCCACAGTCTCAAGGATCTCGCCACCGAGATGCCGACGGGTCTCGCAATCGGCGCGCTGCTGCCCCGCGAAGACCCTCGAGACGTCGTCGTGCTTTCTCCCGACCTGCGCGACAACCGCGCGAGAAGCGACGAGACGTCGGGGGGCGGAGACGCATCCCGGCGACCGCTTCACATGTTGCCTCCGGGAGCCGTGGTGGGCACGGCGAGTATGCGCCGACGCGCTTTTCTCCTTCACCGGCGACCCGATCTCCGCGTCGAAGGCATTCGGGGCAACGTACCGACCCGGCTGGAGAAGCTGGCCGACGACGGTCCGTACGATGCCGTCGTTCTCGCCGCCGCGGGGCTGCGTCGCCTCGGGCTGGGGGACGAGATCGACGCGTACCTGCCGACGGCGACCTTCCCGTCCGCTCCCGGACAGGGCGCCGTGGCCGTCCAGATCCGCTCGGATGACGACCGGGCCGTCGCGTTGATAGCTTCCCTCGACCATCCGCCGACGGCCGTCACCGTGGCTGCCGAACGCGCCTTTCTTCGACGCATCGAGGGAGGATGCCAGGTCCCGGCCGGAGCCCTCGCCACGCTGGAAGGCGGGACCGTGACGCTCACGACGCTCGTCTGCTCGCCGGACGGCGAACGGGCCGTGGCGGCCTCCGCCACCGGCACCGCCGAAGAGGCCGCCGCTATAGGGCTCGCGGCCGCCGATCGGGCGCTGCAGGACGGCGCCGGCGAGATCCTCGCCGCGCTGCGCGCGATGAACGGGCCCGCCCTCGCCGGCGATACCCCGGACGTGGACGAGGCGAGCACGTGAAGGGCGTCGCGGTGACGCGGCCGGGCGACAGCCCCGGTCGGCTCGGAGAATTGCTCGAGGCCCGGGGCGCCAGCGTCGTCCACTGGCCCTGCATCCGCTTCGCTCCACCCGAGGATCCCGATGCGCTGTCCGCCGCGGTGCGGCGTATCCCGGCGTACGACTGGCTGGTGATCACGAGTCCGCGGGCTGCTCGACGTTGGCTCGCCGCCGTGGAGGAGGTGGGCGAAACGCCGCCGGCACGGCCGAAGATCGCGGTCGCCGGACCGGCCACGGCCAGGGTGCTGGAGACAGCCGGATGGAGCGTCGATCGCATTCCCGGAGACTACTCCGCCGGCGGGCTCCTCGCCGCGTTCGAGGCGGCCGGAGACGCACCGGACGCACGCGTCCTCTTCCCATGCAGCGACCGAGCGGCCGACGAGCTCCCCGCCGGGCTGAGGGAGATGGGAGCGGACGTCGATCGGGTCGTCGCCTACCGCACCGTCACGAGGTCGCCGGACCCGGAAGAGGTCCTCGAGGCGGCAAGCTCGGGCCGTGTTCGGGTCGTGACGTTCACGAGTCCCTCGACCGTCGAGGGGTTCCTCGCCGACATCCGGGGTACGGCGCGGGCCGTCGTCACGGGACGGCTGCTGAGCGCGGCGATCGGCCCGACCACGGCCGAGACCCTGGACCGGAACCGCTGGCCGGGTGTCGTCGCCGAAGAGGCGACCCTGGAGGCGCTGGCGGCCGTAGCGGCCGAGAGCGCCGCCGTGGCCGAGTCCCGGTCCGTCGACCGGCGGCGCGGGGTGGCCGCGAGCGACGAGCGGGGACGCCACCAGGCGGAGGAGGTCTCCGGATGAGAGAGACGGTCGAGAGTCGCAGCGAGGGCCTGTTCGCCGCCGCCCGGCGGTCCATCCCGGGCGGTGTCAACAGCCCGGTACGGGCCTACGGCGGGGTCGGGGGGACGCCGCTCTTCATCGAGCGAGCCCGGGGCTCCCGAGTCGTCGACGTAGACGGGACGGAGTACATCGACTACGTCGGGTCGTGGGGCGTGATGCTCCTAGGCCACGATCACCCGGCCGTGCGCCGGGCCGTCGCACGAGCTCTGGAGCGGGGAACCTCGTTCGGTGCACCGACGGAAGCGGAGATCGAGCTGGCCGAGGCGATCGTCGAGCGAGTGCCCTCGGTCGAGCGCGTTCGCCTGGTGAATTCGGGCACCGAGGCGACGATGAGCGCGCTCCGGCTCGCGCGCGGAATCACCGGGCGCGACGGCCTGGTGAAGTTCCGCGGTGGATACCACGGCCACGGCGACGCCTTCCTGGTGGAGGCGGGCTCCGGAGCGGCGACCCTGGGCGTCCCGTCGAGTCCCGGAGTCACGCCGGGTGCCGCCGGCGACACCTTGCTGGCCGACTACAACGACCTCGATTCGGTCGCGGCGTGCTTCGCCCGCCGGCCCGACGACATCGCCGGCGTCATCGTCGAGCCGGTGGCCGGAAACATGGGCTGCATTCCGCCGCGACCGGGCTTCCTCGA
>CAZOEX010000214.1:0-4459 GCA_964578925.1 uncultured Gemmatimonadota bacterium
GCGCGGGAGTGCCTTCCGCTGCTCAGGAGGGCCCGGGCAGATGGACTGCCGGTTTCCGCCGAGACCTGTCCCCACTATCTGACGTTCGCGGCAAGCCGAATTCCCGCCGGCGCGACGGAGTTCAAGTGCGCGCCGCCGATTCGCGACGCCGGCAACCGCGATGCTCTCTGGCGCGGGCTCGACGAAGGCGTGCTCGACCTCGTCGCATCCGACCATTCTCCCTGTCCGCCGGGTGACCGCGCGCCGGACACGGGGGATTTCTTTTCGGCCTGGGGCGGCATCGCATCGTTGCAGGTCGGCCCGAGCGCCGTGTGGACCGGAGCGCATGCTCGCGGGCACGGGCCGGACACTTTCTCGGGCTGGCTCTCGGCGGCCCCCGCACGGTTGGCGGGCCTGGAGGGCCGCAAGGGCCTGATCGCGCCCGGGTATGATGCCGATCTGGTCATATTCGACACCGGGGCCGAGTTTGTGGTGGAGCCCGGTCGGTTGCACGATCGGCACCGTCTGACGCCGTACGCGGGACGGGTGCTGCGCGGCGAAGTCCTGCGAACCTATGTTCGCGGGCAGCTGGTGTTCGCGAATGGAAAGCTGACGGACGAACGGCCCGGACTCCCGTTGCGGTCGGCGCCCGCGGCGGTCGACCCGGAGGAGGCGTGAACCAATCGGGAGACGAAATGAAGACGCCGGCGAAGGAATGAGCGCGCCGGACGCGGGACCGGGCGCGGTACGCGCCCTGGACGGCCTGATCGACCTCGCCGCCGAACGGCTCGGCGGCTGTGCCGTCGACGCGAACGACGAGTTCTTCGCGCCGAAGGAGAACCTCCTGAAGCCTGCCGAGCCGGTTTTCGAGCCGGACCGCTACACCGATCGCGGAAAGTGGATGGACGGCTGGGAGACGCGGCGTCGGCGCTCTCCCGGCCACGACTGGTGCATCGTAGCGCTCGGCGTCCGGGGCCGCATCCGCCGCGTGATCGTCGACACCCGCCACTTTCGCGGGAATCATCCCGCGGCCTGCTCGCTGGACGCTTCGCCGCACGCGGAGGGCGACGAGTGGGCGGAGCTTCTGCCCCGCGTGGCTTTGCGCGGCGACACGCCGAACGAGTTCTCGCTAGACACTGACGCCGTGTTCGCCCGCGTCCGTCTCAACATCTATCCGGACGGAGGCGTGGCCCGGCTCCGGGTGCTCGGTGAACCCGCCGGGGATTGGTCGGCCGGATCCGGGGATGGCGAGGAGAGCCGCGTGGACCTGGCGTCGGCGCTCCTCGGCGGCGCACCGGTCGCGTGCAGCGACCGTTTCTTCAGCGATCCCCGCAACCTGCTGCTGCCGGGCCCTCCGGTGAACATGGGGGACGGTTGGGAAACGCGCCGACGGCGTGGTCCGGGGCACGATTGGGTGGTGATCCGGCTGGGGAGTCCGGGGATCATCGAAGAGGTGGAGGTAGACACGACGCACTTCAAGGGGAATTACCCTGCCGAGTGCAGCCTGGACGGGTGCATGGTGGACGTGACCGAGGCACAGGCGGGCCCGCTCGACTGGGACGCGCAGCCATGGCGCGAGCTCCTGCCGAGGAGCGAGCTGGGTCCGAACGCTCAGCACCTGTTCCGCCCGACGGAAGAGGTCACCGTGAGCCACGTACGCTTCAACATCTACCCGGACGGTGGCGTGGCGCGGCTGCGGCTTCGTGGGCATATCTTCGATCTCGCCGACGCTGGAGCATGATGTCCGGCGCGGGCGAGGACGAGATCGGGATCGCTGCACACTTGAATTCGCTTCCCCGTGAGAGCGCCGTGGAAGCGCTGCTGCGCTGCTGCGCCTCGGAGGCATGGGCGCGCCGCATGGCAGCGATCCGTCCGTTCGATTCCGACGAGGTGTTGTTCGACGTGGCGGAGCGAGTGTGGTGGGCCCTCTCACCCGACGATTGGCGCGAGGCCTTCGCCGCCCACCCACGCATCGGCGAGCGGACCGAGAGCGCCTGGTCGGCCGAGGAACAATCGGGGATGAACGAGGCCGACCGGAGTTTGCAGGAGAGGATTCGAGAGGGGAATCGTCGCTACGAGGAGACATTCGGTCACGTCTTCCTCATCTGTGCCACGGGGTTGTCCGCCGACACGATGGCGGTGGAGCTCGAACGGCGGCTTCGAAACGACGCGCAGACGGAATTGCGCAATGCGGCCGCCGAGCAGGCCAAGATCACGCGTATCAGGCTCGAAAGACTGACGGAAAGGACGACATGAGCGGCATCACGACCCACATCCTCGACACCTCCATCGGACGACCGGCGGCCGGCGTGCCTGTGACGCTGTCGGCTCCCGATGACGGCGGAGGGTGGAAGGAGCGCCGGCGTGCGCGCACCGACGAAGACGGACGGGCGCGTCTGAGTGGGCCGAACGCCCTTCCCGCGGCGGGGGACTACCGTCTCACTTTCGAGGTCGGCGACTACCTGGCGGCGCGCGGGCCGGAGGTCTTCTATCCGCGGGTGGACGTCCATTTCACGCTCACCGATCCTGCCGAGCACTATCACGTACCGCTGCTCCTCAGCCCCTACGGGTACTCGACCTACCGGGGGAGCTGAGGGTGGGCGCCCCGCTGCTGGACCCCCAGATCTCGGAATGGCTGAACCTGCTGCTCCGCTGGCTCCACATTACGACCGGCGCCGCCTGGATCGGCACCTCGTTCTACTTCAACTGGCTCAACAATCACGTACGCGAGCCCGAACGCCCCCGTCCCGGCGTAGCGGGCGAGTTGTGGGCCGTGCACGGCGGCGCCTTCTACCAGGTCAACAAGTTCGAAGTGGCCCCGGACCGCCTTCCCCGCACCCTGCACTGGTTCAAGTGGGAGGCGTACTTCACCTGGATCAGCGGATTCTGCCTGCTGGTCCTGATCTACTACCTGGGCGGTGACGCCTGGTTGCTCGACGTCGTCGATTCCGCGATCTCGAAGCCGGCGGCGGTCGGTCTGGGCGTGGGATCCCTCGTCGTCGGGTGGTTCGTCTACGACGCGCTCTGCCGATCGCCGCTCGTCCGGCGCCCCGTGACCTTCGCGCTCGTCTGCTTCGTCCTCGCGACCGGTGTCGCGTTCCTGCTCACCCGCACCCTCGGCAATCGCGCGGCCTACATCCACGTGGGCGCCATGCTCGGAACGCTCATGGCCGCGAATGTCTTCCGGGTCATCATCCCGGGGCAGCGGGAGATGGTGGACGCGATGTCGCAGGGCCGCGAGCCGAATGCGGAGGCCGGCCGCGCCGGGGCGCTGCGTTCCCTGCACAACAACTACATGACGCTGCCCGTCCTCTTCATCATGGTCAGCAACCACTATCCGATGACCTACGGCCACGAGTGGAACTGGGGAATCCTCGCCGCTCTGGCCCTGATCTCAGCCGGCGTACGGCACTGGTTCAACCTCCGCGGACAGGGCGAGCGCAATGCCTGGATCCTGCCGGCCGCGGCCGTCGCGATGCTCGCGCTGGCGTTCGCGGCGGAAGCCTGGCCCCGCGGGTCGGCGACGGTCGCGAGGCCGGGGGCGGGAGCCGACGTAGCTGAAGTGGAATGGCCCGAAATCGAGGCCATCGTGGCCGCGCGCTGCCTGACCTGCCACAGCGAGACCCCGGCGAGCCCGCTCTTCGCCGAGCCGCCGGCGGGCGTCACCTTCGATTCGCGGGAGGAGGTCGAAGCTCGCCTCGACCGCATCCGGGAGATGACCGTGGAGACCCGGGTGATGCCCCTCGGCAACCTGACCGAAATGACGGACGAGGAGCGAGCCCGGCTCGGGGCCTGGATCCGCGCACGGCAACCCTGACGCGGGGAGCGCAGGGCCGGGCGGTCAGTCCTCCCGGTCCTCGAGGATCTTCAGGAACGAACGACTGCGGATCTCCTCCACCGTCAGCCCGGTGGCTTCCGCCTCCTCGAGGGTGATCGCCCCGCAGCTCAGGCCCCGCAAGAAGTAGTTGAGCAGCCCCTGCCCGGTCGCCGCGTCGTCCATCACATCCCCGGAGAGCGAAGCCTGGGCGGCGCTCTCCATGAAATGTCGCAGTCGCTCCGAGGCCGTCGTCAGGCCCTCCAGGAAGAACGAATACACCGCGGCGTAGCGGGTCACGAGCTGGGCGGGATGGAGATCCCACCCCTGGTAGAAGGCGTTCCGCAGGGAGTGGCGAACGTCGTCGTAGTGGAGCTTCCATGCCTCGTGTACACTCCGGCGGTTCTCGGCCAGCAGGGCGCCGGACAGGGCCGGCCCTTCCTTCGGCGCCCGGTGCAGGGGCACGGGCAGGACGTTGGTCGCCCCGTCCGAGAGCCAGATTCCGGTGCCGGCGAGCGCGACCTGCATGAGGCCACGCGCCATGTCGCATGCCGGATGCCGCATCGTCTGATACTCGGCCGTGATCTGGAGACTGGCGGTGTAGTCGTAGACGCCGAAGTGCGCGCCGGCACAGCGACCATCGGCCGCGTCCACGAGGCCCCTGAG
>CAZOEX010000215.1:0-4433 GCA_964578925.1 uncultured Gemmatimonadota bacterium
GACGTAGGCGGCGGTCAGCGCGACGATCCGGCCCCGGCTCGCGTCTTCCCCCGCGCTTCCCCCGATGATGCTCGCCGTGATCGGGATCATCGGGTAGACGCAGGGGGTCAGGCTCGTGAGTACGCCGGCGACGAAGAGGAGCACGACCGCGAGGAGCGGATCGTGGTGGAGCGAATCGCCGAGGGCCTGGAAGTCGGGCATGCGAGCACAACGTAGCCACGGGAGAGATGGTTCCGACACGTTGACGGAAATCGACAGTCGGAGGATCGAGCTGTGGCGTTCCTCATGGACACGGGATCCGACATGACCGCGGAGGTTTCCGCCCACATCGGTCTGTTCGTGGAGCGGGTGTCTGCGCCTACGATGCCGGCCCGTTCAATTCCAACTACGATATCAACCAGCATAAGGGGGTCTGGATCGTCTACGTGCGCCTGACGGTCGAGGACGGGACCGGTTCGACCGGCGAGGAAGGCGCGAGCGAGGAGAGCCTGCTCCGGAATCTTCAGCTGATCGAGTGAGCGAACTCGGCCAGGAAGCCGAGGTCATCAGCCGAAACGCCGACGGATGGGGCTTCCCGGGCCGTGCAGCTACACCTCCGGCCACGCGAACCAGTAGCGCCATCCCAGCGTCAGCGCCCGCACGAGCATCAGCGCGACCATCCCCCACCACACGCCCACCAGCCCCCAGCCCATCGGGATGGCCAGCAGGAGCACCCCGGCCGCCGCGCCGGCCGACAGCACCATCTGCCAGGCGAGGAAGCGGAAGTCTTCGGCGCCGAGGAAGACGCCGTCCCACACGAAGACGATCGCGTTCAGCGGCTGCATGAAGACGATGAACGGATAGACGAGCAGGATCGTCGCGACGACCTCCGGTTCCGGCGTGAAGAACTGCGGCAGGATTGGCGCGAGGGCGAGGAAGAGCGCGGCGAGCCCGACTCCGATTCTCAGTCCCCAGCCGAGGAGACGGTTGGCGGCGTCACGGGCGGTCTCCGGGTCCTCCGCGCCGCGGTACTTCGCGACCAGGGCCTGACCGGCCACGGCGAGCGCGTCGACGACGAGAGCCAGCAGCAGCCAGACCTGGGTGGCGACCTGGTGGGCCGCGACCTGTACGGTCCCGATGCGCGTCGCGATCGCCGTGGCCAACGTCAGCGTGCCGATCAACGCGAAAGTGCGGAGCGCCAGCGCGCCGCCGATCCGAAGAAAGGGAACCAGCTCGGCCGGCCGGGGCAGGGCGATCTCGATGCCGAGCGCCTCCCGCCGACGGCGCAGGAGGAGATCGAGAAACCAGAGCGCGCCGGTCCACTGGGCGATCGTCGTCGCGATCGCCGCGCCGGCCAGCCCGAGGCCGAGCCCGAAGATCAGCAGCGGGTCGAGGACGAGGTTCACCAGGTTGAGGCCGAGCGTCACGATCAGCGGGGTCGTCGTGTCCAGATAGCCCCGGAAGATCCCGTGCCCCGCCGTGACGATCAGGACGGCGGGGGCGGCGAGGGCCCGGATCCGCAGATAGGTGAGCGTCGGGTCCCGCAGCTCCTCGGTCGCGCCCATCGCTCCGATGATCGGATCGTCGAAGCCGAGCAGGACGAACATCGCCACCGGACCCGCGATCGCCGCGACGGTCAGCGCCTGCATGACCGTGCGGCCGGCGCCCGCCCGGTCGCCGCGCCCGCCGGCGCTCGCCACCATCGGCGTCGTGCCGTACTCCAGGACGTTGAACAGGACGAAGGCGAGCGAGAAGATCGCGGCGTTCACGCCGAGGGCGGCGAGCGGCACGACGCCGAGGCGGCCGACGAAGACCGTGTCGACGATCGACACGAGCGGATCCGCCGCCAGCGCGCCCAGGGCCGGCAGCGCCAGCCGGGCGATGTCCCGGTCGTGCTCGCGGGAGGTGCGTGTCACGTTCTCTTCTCGCTCGGGTGAATCAGCGCGCCGAAGGGGCGAAGATGAAAGGATGGGGCAGCGCCGCCAAGGCGCGGACCTTACGTTCGAACGGGAGACGTTCGTTGAAGGTCCAATGAACCGAAACGGGAAGATCACGAAGTGAAGAACGAAGTTCGTCATGCGCTTCTCGCCCTGGCGGTGGCCATGGTCGGCTGCACGGACGGAATGAGCCGCGCCGATAGCGGAAACGACGCCTCCGGAGAGACGGCGACGGCCCGGGAATTGGTCCAGACCACGCAAGCCTCCTCGGAGACGCTGCCCGTCGTCACGGTCTACAAGTCGCCGACCTGTGGCTGCTGCTCGTCCTGGGTCGACCACATGCGCGAGGCCGGCTTCGAGGTCGAGGCCCACGACGTGAACGACCTCGCGGAGGTGAAGTCCCGGCTCGGCGTGTTCCCGCAGCATCAGTCCTGTCACACGGCGAAGGTCGGCGACTACGTCGTGGAGGGACACGTGCCCGCGGACCTGGTTCAGCGACTTCTCCAGGAGCGGCCGGACGTGGCCGGGCTCGCCGTGCCGGGCATGCCCCGTGGGTCGCCGGGCATGGAGATGCCCGACGGGACGAAGGACGACTACGACGTGATCGCGTTCACCGCGGACGGGGAGTCGACGGTCTACGCCAGCCGCTGATCCGGCGTCAGGAGTCGGGCGCCTCGCGGGCGGCGCGGATCACCGTCTCGAGGTGATCGAGATAGCCGGCCAGTTCCGCCCGCCCTCGTTCGGTCAGCTCGTACTCGGTGAGTGGCATCCGGTCGACGAACGACTTGTGGCTCACGATGTAGCCGGCGTCCTCCAACTTGCGGGCATGGGCGCTGAGATTGCCGTCCGTCAGGCCGAGTGCGTCGCGGAGC
Source organism: uncultured Gemmatimonadota bacterium (assembly GCA_964578925.1). Classification (GTDB taxonomy): domain Bacteria; phylum Gemmatimonadota; class Gemmatimonadetes; order Palauibacterales; family Palauibacteraceae; genus JARFPW01. Next base: position 2,789 of record CAZOEX010000215.1, read on the forward strand.
TCGGTGAACGCGAGCCGGTCGTGCCCGGCGAGCGCGCTGACGATGCCGAGCCGGACACGCTCGTGGATCAGCGAGTCGAGGGACAGCGCCTCCTCGGGCCCGGTCGGAACCTCGGGAGGATCGGGCCGGCGCTCCGCCGGGTCAGCCATCGTAGCGCTCCCGGATGTAGACGCCGAAACCGACTTGCAACACGCCGAAGCCCAGCCCCAGGGCGAGGTTGCCGGTCGCGGGAAAGAGGCCGGCCACGGCGCCCAGAACGAGGAAGCCGGCGCCCATCGCGGGCAACGCCGGGACCGAGAAGGCGCCGCCCGCCATCACCGCCGCGCCGTACAGCGACAGCCAGGCGGCGGGGAGGACTTCCGGGGCGAGGCGGACGAGCGTCCAGGTGAGCACGACGCCGGCCACGACGACCGGGAAGAAGCAGAGCGCGAACTTGCGAGCCGGAACTCCGGCGAGTGGCACGCCCGTCCGGCGAGACTTCCGCCACATCGCCCAGCCGCCGATCGGAGCGGCCACCGCGGCGGCCACGAGCCAGATGGCGATCCACGCCCGGCTTCCCGGAGCCTGGAGCCGGGCGAGCGCGGCCGCCGTGAGGCCGACGGATCCCATCAGGATCCCTCCGGTCCCCGAGACCGCGGTGAAGCGGGTGGAGCGCTCCATCGTCTCACGGATGAACTGCAGGTTTCGCTCCGCGTGGGTTCCGAAATCGTAATTCGCCATGCGAAGAACCTGCGCCGATCGAGTTGCTATGTCAAGTACTTTGTAATATAAAGTCAAGGGTCACGAAACGAGCGAGAGGAACGGGGAGGCAGAGTGAACGGTGGCAGCGACGACGGAGACGGCCGGAGAGTGTGCGGGATCGCCGGAAGCCTGCGCGAGGGATCGTTCAACCGGGCGCTGCTGCGTACCGCGCGCGAACTCGCTCCTCCCGCGCTCGACATCGAGATTTTCGACGAGTTGGCCGAGGTGCCGATGTTCAACGCGGACGTCGAGGCGCAGGGCGATCCGGACGGAGTCGTCGCTCTCAAGGAGGCGATCGCGGGAGCCGACGGCCTCCTCCTCGTCACCCCGGAGTACAACGCGGGGGTCCCCGGACCGATGAAGAACGCGGTCGACTGGGCGTCCCGCGGTCATCAGGGCGGTGCGCCCGTGTTGAAGGGAATGCCGGTGGCCGTCATGGGCGCGACGCCCGGCCTGCTCGGCACGGCCCGCTCGCAGGCGAATCTCCGGATCTCGCTGGCGAACACGGGAGCGATCGTCATGCAGCAGCCGCAGGTCCACCTGATGCGGGCGAAGGAGCGAATCGTCGACGGGGAGCTCGTCGACGACGACTCGCGGAAGTTCGTTCGTGCGCTCCTGCAGGCCTTCGCCGACTGGATCGGGCGTTTTCGGGACTGACCGAGACCTCAGACCGGCGCGGGCCGTCGTCGTGCCAGGGGACGGTCCATGGCGGCCGCCAGCTTCTCGATCTCCGTCATCAAGTCGACGAATCCCTCCGGCGTCAGGCTCTGCGGGCCGTCGCTCAGCGCCCGCTCCGGCTCGGGGTGTACCTCGACGATCAATCCGTCCGCTCCGGCTGCGACCGCCGCACGGGCCAGCGCGGGAACCAGGTCGCGCCGACCGGCCGCATGGCTGGGATCCACGA
>CAZOEX010000216.1:0-4418 GCA_964578925.1 uncultured Gemmatimonadota bacterium
AGGACGGCCGGATCGCGGTGATCAGCCGCGAGGGCGCGTCGAACCGCCGCAACGGAATCGTGCTGTACGACGTGACCGATCCGGCGAACGTCACCGAGGTCGGGCGCTACGACGAGGGACTGACCGGCGGCGTGCACAACGTGTTCATCTACGACGACCACGTGTACGCGCTGAGCGCCGGCCAACGGTACGACATCCTGAACATCGAGGACCCGTCGAACCCGGTGAAGGTGGGCAGCTTCGAGCTCGACGCGCCGGGTGCCTCGATCCACGACGTCTGGGTCGAGGACGGCATCGCCTATTCCTCGAACTGGAGCAACGGCGTCGTCCTGGTCGACGTCGGCAACGGCATCGCGGGCGGATCGCCGGAGAACCCGGTGAAGTTCGGCCAGTACGCCTATCCGTCGGGCGCGAACCATGCCGCCTTCCCCTTCCGGAGCCAGTCGACGGGGAAATTCTACGTCATCGCCGGGGACGAGATCATGCCGGGCTTCAACCCGGACGAGCCGGGCGAAACGGCCGGTTACCTCCACTTCATCGACTTCACGGACCCCGAGAATCCTGAGGAGGTCGCGCGCTACCAGGTGCCCGAGGCCGGAACCCACAACTTCTGGGTCGAGGGCGACCGGCTCTACGCCGCCTTCTACAACGGCGGGCTGCGCGTGATCGACATCTCCGGCGAGCTGAAGGGAGACCTCTACCGGCAGGGCCGGGAGATCGCCCGTTACAAGGCGTACGACCCGAACGGCAAGGTGGCCAACGCCCCGATGACCTGGGGACCCCAACCGCACAAGGGCAACGTCTTCTTCAGCGAGTTCAACTCGGGCCTGTGGGCCGTGAAGCTCGAGCCGCGCCGCGAACTCGTGCCATGAGTCGGTTCGGGACCATGGTTCGCTCGGTCGCGGTGTTCGGCGCCGCTCTGGCGCTCCACGTGGGAGCGGCGGAAACACCCGTCACCGCCCAGGAAAGCTCGCGGACCGGGGCCTCTGCCGTCCCGGGCGACTACTACGTGTACGTGGCGGCCGAGTCCGAGGACGAGGTGGCGCTCGTGCGGTTCGGTCCCGACGGCGCGGAGGTCGCGCAAACGATCCCGGTCGGGCTCTATCCCACCGAGACCGACGGACCGCACGGCATCGTCGTCGACCCGATGAACGAGCGCTGGTACGTATCGATCGCCCACGGGAACCCGTACGGCCAGGTGCACGAGTTCTCGACGACCGACAACCGTCGGACGGGACAGGTGGAGGTCGGGCTCTTTCCGGCCTCGATGTCCATCACACCGACCGACCTGATGTTCGTCGTCAACTTCAACCTGCACGGAGATCCGGAGCCGAGTACGGTCTCGGTGATCGAGACCGGCTCGATGACCGAGCTGCTCCAGATTCCGGCCTGCGAGACACCCCACGGTTCCCGGCTCACCGCCGACGGCTCGCTGAACTACTTCGTCTGCGTGCGCGACGACCAGCTCGTCGAACTCAACACGCTCGACATGCAGGTGCAACGGCGACTCTACCTGGCGCCCGGTCGCGCACGGGAGCTGCCGGCCGACGTCGTGGACGCCGACGCTCATCTCGGGGACGACGCGGCGCCACGCAACGCGCCGCGCTGCGGTCCGACCTGGGCGCAGCCGTCGATGACGGGCGAGTTCGTCTACGTCGCCTGCAACCGCAACGCCGAGGTGCTCGAGGTCTCCACCGAATCGTGGAGCATCACGCGTCGCTTTCCCACGGGGGCCGGCCCGTACAACCTCGACGTGACGCCCGACGATGAGAAGCTCGTCGTCACGTACAAGGGCGCCCAGGCGACCGGAATCATCGAACTGGCCACCGGCGAGGTCCGCTCGGTGGCCAACACCCGCCGGCTCCCCCACGGTGTCGCAATCAGCCCGGACTCCCGCTACGCGTTCATCAGCGTCGAAGGCATCGGCGGAGAGCCCGGGACGGTCGATGTGGTGGACCTCGACGCCGTCGAGCTGGCCGCCAGCGTGGACATGGGCAAGCAGGCCGGGGGAATCGGCTTCTGGAAGTTCGTTCCGGCCATCCTGCGCGGCCGACGACCGGTCGGCGAATGAACGCGGTCCGGGCCGGCGAATTCAACGAGCCCCGCCGACCCCGTGTTCTTACGGGCGTCATGCGGTCAACCGAATCAGGCGCTTACGATTACGAGGAGCGAACACCGTGAGGCATACAGGGCGGATGGGTGGACGACGGATCCCGGCGATCCTCATCTCTCTTCTGGCGACCATCTGCGTCGCGCCGTCCGGAGCCTGGGCTCAGGAGATGGCCGGCGACCCGGCGGACGAGGACGGACCCGCCGCCAAATCGATCGAGCTCACGGCATACGGCGGCGCGATCTTCCCGATGTCGCTGCTCGGCTCCCGGGGAGATTCGATCCAGGCCGAGCTCTCGACGAAGCCGGCCGGGGGCGTCGGGCTCGAGTTCTGGTTCGGCGGCGGATTCGGACTCGGTGTGGGAGGCGGCATCGTCTCCCCCGACCTCACCCTCACCGTGGTCGACTCGGACAGCGGAATGCAGAACGACATCGACCTCGGCTCGACGGACTATCTGCACGGGGAAGCGCTGCTGCTCTGGCGCCCCGAGCTTCGGGGATCCGCCGCGAGCGTGCTTCCGTACTTCGGGGCCGGCGCCGGCGTGCGGCGTCTCACCTTCGACGATCCCGACTTCGAGGACACGACCGATCTCACCATCGTTCTGAACGCCGGTACGCATCTCCAGCTCTCCGAGACGGTGCATCTCCGCCTCGACGTCCGCGATCTGATCTCCTCGTTCGAGGGCGGTCCGTTCGAGTCCTCCGACACGCAGCACGACCTCCTGGCGCGCATCGGCGTCGGCGTCGGCCTGTGACCGCCCCGCAGGGATTCGATCCCGAACCGCTGATCTCGGCGGAAGCGATCTCGAGCCGGGTACGGGAGATCGCCGCGGAAATCGACCGGGACTACGCGGACGCCGACGAGGTCCTCATGCTGGGGGTGCTTCGCGGCGCCTACATCTTTCTGGCCGATCTCTCACGGGCCCTGCACATCCCGCGGCGCATCGACTTCATCGCCCTCTCCAGCTACGAGAAGGCGACGAACCTCGGCGGCGTTCGCCTGATCATGGACGCCCGGGTTTCCCTGGCCGGACGTCACGTCCTCATCGTCGAGGACATCCTCGATTCGGGTCGTACGCTCTCCTACCTGCAGCGCCTCTTCGAAGCGCGCGGGCCGGCGTCGATCCGCACCTGCGTGCTCGTGCGGAAGCCGAACCCGGAGGTGGACATCGACGTCGACTATCTCGGGTTCGACATCCCGGACGAGTGGGTCGTGGGCTACGGCCTCGACTACGACGACCGCTACCGGGCGCTGCCGTACATCGGCACGCTAGATCCCGGGGCGGTGGCGGGGTAGCCTCGCGGTCGCCTCGACATGTCCGTCGTGTATTCGTAGCCTTCCCGTACGCAGCATACCGGGGTGCCCGGACCGTCCGGGCTGAGATCACACCCGTAGAACCTGATCCGGTTCGTACCGGCGAAGGGAGACAGAGATGGAAACCTCACCCACCACCCAGATGCAGCACGCCCGCGGCGGCATGATCACGCCGGCGATGGAGCGGGTCGCCGAACGCGAGAAGCTGCCGCCGGAGACGATTCGCGACGAGGTCGCCACCGGCCGGCTGGTCATCCCCGCCAACCGCGCCCACCTGGCCGGCGACCTCGATCCGATGGGGATCGGCGCGGTCGCCCGGGTGAAGATCAACGCGAACATCGGCAACTCCCCCACCACCTCCAGCCTCGACGAGGAGGTCGAAAAGCTCGACCTGGCCGTGCGCTGGGGGGCCGACACCGTGATGGACCTCTCGACGGGGAAGAAGATCGACGAGACCCGCGAGGCCATCCTCGCGGCGAGCACGGTCCCGATCGGCACGGTCCCGATCTACCAGGCGGTAGCCGACCGGGAGATCGAAGAGCTCGAGGCGGAGGCGCTGCTCGAGATGATCGAGCACCAGGCCCGCCAGGGCGTCGACTACATGACCGTCCACTGCGGGGTGCTGCTCGAACACCTGCCGCTCATCCGCAACCGGATCACCGGCATTGTGAGCCGGGGCGGCGGGCTGCTGGCCCGCTGGATGGTACACCGGCGCGAGCAGAACCCGCAGTACGAGCGGTACGACGAGATCCTCGACATCGCGGCGACTCACGATGTGACGCTCAGCCTGGGCGACGGCCTGCGGCCGGGCTCGATCGCGGACGCCTCCGACGACGCACAGTTCGCCGAGCTGGAGACCCTCGGCGAGCTGACGGCGCGGGCATGGGAGCGGGGCGTACAGGTGATGATCGAAGGACCGGGCCACATCCCGCTCGACCAGCTCGAGCTGAACGTCCGCAAGCAGAAAGAGATCTGTCACGGGGCGCCGTTCTAC
>CAZOEX010000217.1:0-4414 GCA_964578925.1 uncultured Gemmatimonadota bacterium
CTCCCCCTCCTGGCGGACGAGGATCCGGAGGTGCGCAAGAAGGTGGCCTGGGCGCTCGGGATGATCGAGTCCGCCGACGCGGTGGACGCCCTGGGGAGCGCCTTCGCTTCCGAAGACGTCCCGGAGGTCCGAAGCGAGATCATCTGGGCGCTCGGGATGATTGAAGACCGCAAGGCGATGGAGACGCTGGCCGACGCGCTCGAGGACTCCGATCGCGAGGTCCGGGAGCAGGCCCTGTGGGCGCTCGGCATGGTCATGAACTGAGGCCGACACCACCTGCGAATCGAGCCCGCCCGAGTCGGCGGGCTCTTTCGTACCTCTACATGCTAAAAATTTACCCTCACAGGAAGCGTGCCATGATACGAGCGATCGGATACGAGACGTCCACGGTGCGCCGGCACCGGACGGCACTGCCCCACATGGGCATCGGGTTCATCGCGCTCGCCCTGCTCGTCGCCTCCGGCTGTACGGGAACCGCGTCCGCCCAGGAGGTGGATGCGCTCGTCCGCCAGCTCGGAGCCCCGGGAGCCGCGGACCGGGCTTCGGCGGCGTGCGAGCTGGAACGGATGGGTACGACCGCCGTGCGGCAGGCGCTGCCGCAGCTCCTGGATCTCCTCTCCGACGACACGCCGGTGGACGGCCGCGTATGCCGGGACGGGCACGGCTGGCGCGACGGCCGATACGACGACACCTCTCCGGGACGGGAGGCCGCCATCGCGCTCGAAGAGGCCGGAGATGAAGCGCTCGAGCCCCTGATGGATCTCGTGACGACCGGTTCGGTAGCCGCGCGAGAACACGCGGCTCTCGCCCTCGGCCTCATCGAAAACGGACGGGCGGTGCCCGCTCTCGGTACGGTGCTTCGGAACGATGGCGAAGGCGTGGTTCGAGCGCGTGCCGCGTGGGCGCTCGGTATGATCGAGGACGAGCGGGCCGTGCCTCCTCTGCTGGATGCCACGACGGACGGCGATCCCGGCGTGCGCGAGCAGACGGCCTGGGCGCTCGGCATGATAGAGAGTGCCCGTGGCGTCGAGCCGCTGGCTCGCCTGATCCGCGATGCTCAGCCGGAGGTGCGCGAGCAGGCGGCGTGGGCCCTCGGGATGATCGAATCCTCGTCGGGCGTCGACGCGCTCGAGTCCGCCGCGCGCGACGAGTCGGCGGAGGTGCGCGAACAGGTCGCCTGGGGGCTCGGAATGATCGAGAGCCCCCGCGGCGTCGAGCCCCTCTCGGAGCTACTGCGTGACGACGACGCCGAGGTACGCGAACAGGCGGCCTGGGGGCTCGGAATGATCGAGAATGCGGCCGCCGTGGATGCGCTGATCGAGACGCTCGCATCCGACCCGTACGCCGACGTGCGCGAGCAGGCGGCCTGGGCGCTGGGAATGATCGAAGACCCACGCGCGGCAGGCGCGCTGTCGGAAGCCCTCGAGGACGACGACGAGGACGTCCGCGAGCAGGCGATGTGGGCGCTCGGCATGGTGGCCCAGAACGCCGATGTCGACGCGATCGACACGCAGGAGCTGGCGAGGCGAATCCGGCGCTCCCTGGAGGACTGACTCGAAGTCACTCCGAAGGTCCGGCGACTCCGGCCGCTCCACCCGGCCGGAGTCCGCACTCTGCCGGCCGCTCAGTCGATGCCGACTCTACCCTCGACCGACTCGATCAACTTGCCGGAGTCGTAGCCGACGCCGTCCTTGAAGACGAGATGGACGTTCCGGATCGCACCCGGATCCTCCGTCAGGTCGCCCTCCCTCACGGCGAGGTCGGCGATCTTGCCGGTCTCGACGCTTCCGAGCTCGTCGTCCACGCCGAGGACCCGGGCTCCGTTGAGGCTCATAATCTGGATGATCTTACTGGGTGTAAATCCAGCCTCATGAAGTAGTTGATAGTTCCTCTGATCGCCGAATCCCGCGATGGCTCCACCGAGCCCGGTCGGGTCGACGCCCGCGGCCAGCACCCCGCCGGCTTCGACGAACGCACGCTCGAACTCCATCGCCTTCTCGAAATGTACGTCCGAGAGCGGGTAGTCCGGATTCGTGTCGATCTGCTCGCGAGCGGACAGGTAGTCCTCGCGGATCTCCGGCGCCATGACCGCGAGCGTGGCGGAGTCCTTCGTCGGCCGTCCCGGGATGAACGGCTCGTATACCGCGAGGGTCGACGTCATCGGGACGCCGGCCTCCACCATCGTGGCGATCACGTCCGCGGCCGTCTCGCCCCGGGGGTCCGCCTCCGCCCCTACGCGTGCCATGAGGTTCGACGGGCACTGGTCCGGTTCTTTCGACGCGATGAAGTCCGAAGCGGTGACGAACCCGTGCTCGATGTTGTCGATGCCGAGCTCGACGGCCTCTCGGAAGGAGACCGAGCAGATGTGGCCGGTCACCTTGAGACCGTTGGCATGGGCCTCTTCGATGGCCGCGGCGAGGTCCTCGCGCGTGACCGCCGTATAGGCCTTGATCCACTCGGCACCCTCGGACGCCCAGTACGAGACGAAGCGGCGCGCCTGCTCGGGGGAGTCGACCTGGGCCATCGTCGTCGCGCCGTCGGTCCCCGTCATGTAGGGAGCCGTGACGTGGATCCTGGGTCCGGGAATCAAGCCCCGCTCGATCTCCGACCGGACGTTGATGTCGTCGTACGGTCGGCGGCTTCCGGTGGTTCGGATCGTCGTAACGCCCGAAGCCAGATAGAGGCGCGGCGCGGTGAAGTTGGCCTGGCTCCCCCGACCGCCCGCCGCCGTGTAGAACATGTGGTTGTGCAGACCCACCATGCCCGGGATCACCGTGTGTCCCGCCAGGTCGATCTCCCGGGCGCCCTCGGGTACGGCGACCTCGTCGGACGGCCCCATGGCGGCGATCCGCCCGCCGTCGATGATCACGGTCTGATCCGCGCGCGGTTCCGCTCCGGTGCCGTCGATGACCGTAACGTGCGTGAGGGCGACGACCGGCTCGCCGATCGCCACGAATTCGCGCGTCGTCTCCGACAGCTCGTCGGCGGATTGCGCCGCCAATGCGGTAGCGACCAGCGGAATCGCCATCAGGGCCGCGAGAACGTGCTGCACGGGGGAAAGGACCGCTCGCTTCATCGACGTCTCCTTGGTCCTGCGGTTGCACGGGTCGCAATCGACACTCTCGCGCCAATCTACGCCGCCCGGCTCACGGCCTGCCACCGTCGCCGACGTGGAAGACCATCTTCATGCCGGCCTCCAGGTGCTCGGCGATGTGGCAGTGCAGCATCCAGGCGCCCGGAGTCGATACGTCGAGGAGAATGTCGACGGTCGAACCGACCGGGATGAGCGCGGTGTCCTTCCAGACGAGGTTGTCGTTCGGAACGCCGTCCTGCTCCACGATGAGGAAGCGCTGACCGTGGAGGTGGATGGGGTGCTGCATGGCGTGCAGCGATCGACGCTCGTTTCGGAGCCGGATCTTCACGACGTCGCCGACGTCGAAACGCCAATCGATCGCCAGGTTCTCGCGGTCCGTATCGGGATCGCGCAGCACCCAGTCGAGGCTCTTCGCGGTCGAGGCCCAGTTCATCATCGGCATCGTACCGGCCCATTCGACGGGCGCGAACCAGACCGAGTCGACCTGCATGAGGCGCTCGACGACCAGCGGCAGCTCGCGAGGCCGCATCTCCAGCACCAGCCGCCGCTCGACGGGCCGGTCGAGAAGCTCACGGTACGGATCGAGATCGCGCGCCACGTACGCGGGTTGCCGCAACCGCCGGAACTCCGTCCCGAGATCGGGAGAGGCCGCACGCTCTTCGACCTGCACTGTGCCGAGGGTGTCGCGCTGCTCGAAGAAGCGGGCGTTCAGGTGGTCGATCGCCTGCACGCGATTGAGCACCGGGACCTCGCCGGATTCGTCGAAGCGCACGTGCACGACGTATCGCTCGGCGGGCGCCAGGACGACGCTCTCTACCCACTCCTCCCTCTCGAAGTTGCCGACGTCCGAGCCGACCACCTTCATCGGCGCGCCGCCGAAGGAGAGGTTGAAGGTGCGGGTGTTCGAGACGTTGGTCAGGAAGAAGCGGACCACCTCGCCGCGTTCGGCGCTCATACGGTGGTCGGGCCGTCCGTTGACGAGGAAGACGTTGCCGAATCGACCGTTCAGCAGATGCGTCGCGCGGTCTCCGCCGTACGGAACGATCCCCTCTTCGCCCACGAGGAGATCGTCCAGCATCAGCACCTCTTCGCGATGGACGGGCCCGTAGTAGTCGGCGCGTCCGGAGGCGACGCGCATGTTGCCGTAGAGACCGAGATCCTGCTGGACGTCTTCGCGGTGATGGGGATGGTACCAGTAGATGCCCGCGTCGGGGAAACGCAGCGTGTAGGTGAACCGGCCGCCCGGCTGCACCGGATCCTGCGTTACGAAGGGCACGCCGTCGCTCGCGTTGTCGAGCCGCAGACCGTGCCAGTGCACGG
>CAZOEX010000218.1:0-4410 GCA_964578925.1 uncultured Gemmatimonadota bacterium
ACGACGCGGCCGCCGTCGAGCGCTACGTGCGCCCCTACGGCCGCCGCGAAATCCTGCTGATCCTGATACTGACTCTGCTTCTTCGATGGTTCGGCACTACCGGCGGAGCCCCAGCTCCTTGATCAGGCTGCGGTACGCGTCGAAGTCGTTCTTCCGCAGATACTCGAGCAGCCGACGGCGACGGCCCACCATCTTCAGGAGGCCCCGTCTGCCGTGATGATCCTGCGTGTGCTCGCGAAAATGGTCCGTGAGGTTCTCGATGCGCGCGGTGAGCTGCGCGATCTGGACCTCGGTCGACCCGCTGTCGTTCTCGTGCGCGCCGAACTTCTCGACGATCTTCTTTCTCTCTTCCGCTGCCAGCGTCATGTACCGTCCGTCTCCTGTCCGGACGGCTCGGCGCCCGGGATCTGTTCTTCGTCTTCGTGCTCTAGCGTCGCATTCAACGTCAAGCGATGCAAAGTATCCCGGATCATCAGCTCTGTAAACCCCGTGCCCGGAAGAACTCCCGGGCCCTGTCGCGATCACGGCGCATCTGTTCGACCAGTTCCGCCGCGGAGGCGAAGGGTTCCACGTCCCGGAGCCGCGCCAGGAAGTCGACCTGTACCCGCTCCCCGTAGATGTCACGGTCGAAATCGAGCAGATAGAGTTCGATAGAGGGGGGCGAGCCCGCGAAGGTCGGCCGCGGTCCGAGGTGGAGAAGCCCGTTGCGGATTTCGTCGGCGAGCGAGGCGCGCACCGCGTAGATGCCCTCGCGGGGGAGGAGCTTCCGTCCGCCCGGCGCGGCCAGGTTGGCCGTCGGGAACCCGAGATCACGTCCCCTGCCGAGTCCGTGCACCACGAGGCCGGCGAAGGAGTAGGGTCGTCCGAGCCCGCGCGCGGCCGCCTCCACGTCGCCCTCGGCGAGGGCCGCGCGGATCTTCGTCGAGGAGATCGTCTCCTCGCCCTCCGTGACGGCCGGGACGACGTCGACGTCGAAACCCAGCTCGGCGCCGAGCCGACGCGCCGTGTCGATCGAGCCGGACCGCGACCGCCCGAACCCGTGGTCGTGGCCGATGACGAACTCCTCCACGCGGAACCGGTCGCGCAGCACGAGCCGGATGAACTCTTCCGGGGTGTAGCGGGAAAGCGTCCAGGTGAAGGGGAGGAAGGCGACGTAGTCGAGATCGCTCTGGGCCAGCATCGCCTTCTTTTCAACGGGTGTCGTGAGCAGGCCGGGGGCTTCGTCCGGGCGGACCACGGTGAGCGGATGCCGGTCGAAGGTGACGAGCACGCTCCGCGCGGCGCGACGGCGAGCGCGGCGCCCGATCTCGTCGAGAACGGCCCGGTGACCGCGATGCACGCCGTCGAACGTGCCGACCGTGACGACGGTCGCGTTCACGCCGGGCGGGAGCCCGCTTTCAGGGGACATCGAACACCTTCTCCGGGCGGAGCTCGTACTCGACCCGGCGGGCCACGGCCACGAGCTCCTCCTCCGCATGGAGGACCACGGGGAGCTCGTCGGGCTCGAGGCCTGACACCGTCGTACGCGGCGGGCGCACCCCTTCCCCGCCGATCGCCTGCCCGTGGCCGATGCGCGTCCGCTCCGCCGCCGTCAGCTCGCGCCGGGGGAGCCAGGCGAGGGCACGCAGGGGCGTCATCGTGCTCGCGGCGTCCCACGCGATCGAATCGGCCTGCCGGGCGTCGGAGGCCGAGAACGGTCCGATGTCCGTTCGGCGCAGGGCACCCAGGTGCGCGGGGCAGCCGAGCGCCTCGCCGAGATCTCGGGCGAGCGCCCGCACGTACGTTCCCGTCGAGACCGTGTAGCGGACCCGGGCGAGCGGCGGATTCCATTCCTGGAGCTCGGCTTCGTGCACTTCGACCGGGCGCGCCTCGAGGGCCAGGGGCTGTCCGCGGCGGGCCGCCGCGTAGGCGCGCTCGCCCCCTGCGCGGCGGGCCGAATAGTCGGGTGGGCGCTGCTCGAACCGCCCGCGGCCGTCCGCCAGCGCGGCCTCGAGCCGCCTGGCGTCGAGATCCGGGGGCAGCTCGCCGCGACGGGTCACCCGGCCCGTGTTGTCGTCCGTATCACGAGCCTCGCCGAAGACGATCTCCGCTTCGTAGCTCTTCGGCAGCAGATGAAAGTACTCCACGAGCCGCGTGGCGCGGCCGACGCAGAGGATGAGCAGTCCGCCGGCGAAGGGATCGAGCGTACCGGTGTGTCCGATACGCCGCAGCCCGAGCGCCCGGCGCGCCTCGGCCACCACGTCGTGGGAGGAAGGGCCCGGCTGCTTGTCGACGAGCACGACCGCGAGCCGATCGCTCAATCGGTGGGCTCCCGACGCGAGTCGCGCAGGGCCTCGTCGAGCAGCTCCTCGATGCGCTTCGCGTGCTCCAGCGACTCGTCCGCCTCGAAGTGCAGCTCGGGGATACGACGAAAATGGAGATCCCGTCCCAATCGATGGCGGATGAAGCCCTCGGCGCTCTTCAGGCCGTCGATCGCCTCGGCCACCGGCTGCTCGTCCGGCGTGAGGGTGCGCACCGCGATCCGTGCGTGCGAGAGGTCGGCGCTCGTGTCCACGTGCGTGACCGTCACGCCCCGCACCCGCGGGTCCTTGATTTCCTCACGCACGAGCCGGGACAGCTCTTCGCGGAGCAGCTGATTTATCCGGGGAAGTCGTCTTCCTGCCATGATTCCCCCCATGGATCACGGTCGCGCGAGTACCCGGTGCCCGGGTTCATCACCCGCACGTCACGTTCGATGATGTAGATGCGAGGATCGGAACAGACGTCGTCGTCGAGCTTGCTCAGCATCGACTCCGCCAGCGTTCGATCCGACGCGGCGATGGCCACCGTCAACTCCGCCCGCTGCACGTCGTCCTGGAAGTCGGTCTCGGCAACCGAGACCGAGTAGCGGGCGCGAAGCCGATCTCGCAGGCTGCGCACGACGCTGCGCTTCTGCTTGAGCGATCGGCACGCCGGCACCCGCAGGAGCCAGCGGCCGATGCCGACCGTCGAGCTCAGGACGAAGCTTCGGCGTCCGCTGCGGCGCTCTGCGCCAGCGAGCGGGCCACCTCTTCGACCCTGTAGGACTCGATCACGTCGCCGACCTTGATGTCGTTGAAGTTCTCGATCGAGATCCCGCATTCGTAGCCTTCCCGCACCTCGCGGACATCGTCCTTGAAGCGCTTCAGGCTGTCGATCTGCCCGTCGTAGACCTCGACGAAGTCGCGCAGCAGGCGCACCGGGTTGTTGCGCTCGATCGTGCCGTCCGACACGTAGCAACCGGCCACGGTCCCCGCCTTCGGCACCTTGAAGATCTGCCTGACCTCGGCGGTGCCTTCGACAACCTCGCGCTCCTCCGGCGACAGCAGGCCCTCGAGCGCCATCCTGACGTCCTCGACGGCCTCGTAGATCACGCTGTAGTTGCGAATCTCGACGTCTTCCTGCTCGGCGACCTCGCGGGCCTTCGTGTCGGGCCGCACGTGGAAGCCGATGATGAAGGCGTTCGTCGTCATCGCGAGGAGGACGTCGGACTCCGTCACGGCACCCACGCCCCGGTGCACGATCTCGACCGCCACCTCCGAGGTGCTGAGCTGCTCGAGCGAGTCGGCCAGCGCCTGCACGGAGCCGTCGGTGTCGCCCTTGATGACGATGTTGAGGTTCGCGACGCCCTCGGCCTGGATCGCCTCGAAGATGTCCTCGAGCTTCGTTCCCTTCGAGCGGCGGCGAATGTCCTTCTCGCGCTCGAGCTGCTGGCGGCGGGCGCCGATCTCCTTGACGCGGGAGGCCTCCATTACCGCCAGTCGGTCACCGGCCTGCGGTACGCCCTCCAGCCCGAGAACCCGCACGGGCGTCGACGGACCCGCCACTTCGACATTGTTGCCGCGCTCGTCGAGCATCGCCCGGACGCGACCGCCATAGAGGCCGCAGATGAAGTCGTCGCCGACCTCGAGCGTGCCGCTCTGTACGAGCACGGTGGCCACCGGGCCCATCCCCTTGTCGAGCTCGGCCTCGACGACCGTCCCGCGGGCATCCCCTTCCCTGCGCGCCGTGAGGTCGAGCAGCTCGGCCTGCAGCAGCAGCTTCTCGAGCAGCTCGTCGATTCCCTCGCCCGTCTTCGCGGAGACTTCCTGCGAGAGCACCTCGCCCCCGAAGTCCTCCAGGACGACCTCGTGCGAGAGCAGCTCCTGCTTGACCTGGTTCGGATCGGCCGCGGGAAGGTCGATCTTGTTGATCGCGACGACGATCGGCACGCCGGCGTTCTTCGCGTGGCTGATCGCCTCGATCGTCTGCGGCATGACGGCGTCGTCGGCCGCCACGACGAGGACGACGATGTCCGTCAGCTCGGCGCCGCGGGCCCGCATGGCGGTGAACGCTTCGTGGCCCGGTGTGTCGAGGAACGAGATCGTCCGGCCGTCGCCCACCTCGCCCACG
>CAZOEX010000219.1:0-4367 GCA_964578925.1 uncultured Gemmatimonadota bacterium
TCGACACGTCGTGGCCACCCCCGACGCGGGCCGCGTAGCCGTCGGGCGTCTGGATCCGCCAGTCGTCGTGGCGGGGCGCGAAGTAGACGACCGGCACTTCGCCGGCCGCTTCGACGGCCCGCGCGACGTTCGTCGCGATGCGGCTCCGCCTGGCGATGACACCGTCGATCGTCGTCTCGAGATGGGCGAAGCCCACGTAGGGTCCGACGATCCGGAAGACGACCTCCCACGGCTCCACTTCGTCGCCGTCCCGCAGCGTCCAGACCTCGTAGTCGCGCGGCTCATGACCGTGCGCCAGCTGCGTCTGGATCATCCGCACGCACTCGTAGAGCCCTGCGACGACTCCCTCCCGGCGGGGGAAGAACTGCATGTCGACGGACGGGTCGCGTCCGTCGTGGCGGAGGGTCGCGGCGGTCCGAACGAAATAACGGTCGGATAGCCACCCCTCGCGGATCCGCGGATCGAACTGGAAGAGCTCCGCGGGAAACCGCGTGAGGTCGCGGTGCAGAAGCAGGTGTCGTTGCGTGTCCGAGGGTGCCTCCGGAAGAAATAAGAAGAAAGCGCCGCCCCGCGGGTGCGGAACGGCGCTCGGGTGCTGTCAGCTCCGGCCGGGGATCAGCTCTGCGCTTCTACCCGCACGACGTTCTTGGCTGCCGGGCCCTTCTGGCCCTCGGTCACCTCGAACTCCACGAGCTCCCCTTCCTCGAGGGTCTTGAACCCGACCCCTTCGATCGCCGTGTGGTGCACGAAGCAGTCCTTGGATCCGTCCTCCATCGTGATGAAGCCGTACCCCTTGGCGTTGTCGAACCACTTCACCCTGCCGGTCGTCCGCATTCGTCTCTCCTGACGTACTCGCCGCGTTTCCGCGTCTGTCCTACGGATCGCACCGATCGCGCAATCCACACATCGGAACGAATTTAGATAGCATGCGCACGAGGTGTCAACGTGGACTTGCCCCGCCGCGGCGCGCACCGGAGACTCCGATCATGGAATCCGAGCGACCACCGACCGAGCCTCGACCGTTCTCCGATCGGGCGTTCGCCCCCGGAGAGGACCACGCGCGAGCGCGCGACGCGGCCGATCCGCTCGGTTCGTTCCGCTCTCGCTTCGAGCTTCCCGGCCCGGGTCCGGACGGCAGCGAGCGCGCCTACCTCCTGGGCAACTCGCTCGGTCCCTTGCCACGGGCCGCGCGCGCGGAGGTCGCGGCCGAGCTCGACGCCTGGTCGGCTCGCGGCGTCGAGAGCTACTTCGAGCCCCCGCGGCGCTGGTACGAGGCCGACGAGCGATATCGCGAGACGATGGGCGCCGTGGTCGGCGCGACGGCCGATGAGGTGGCGCTCGCGGGATCGCTGACCACCAACCTGCACCTGCTCTTCGCGAGCTTCTATCGACCGGACGACGGTCGTTTCCGAATCCTGACGAAGGCGGGCGCGTTCCCGTCGGACCGCTACCTGGTCGAGACACAGCTCGCCTGGCACGGAATCGACCCGGCAGACGGCCTGATCGAGGTCGGGGATGCGGAGCCGGAGGCCGGCGGAGGGCCGACCGCACGCCGGGTCGAGCGCCTCCTGGCGGAGCACGGACGGGAGATCGCGCTCGTGTTCCTGGACGGCGTCGACTATCTGACCGGGGAGGCGCTCGACCTCGGGCGTATCACGACGATCGCTCACGACGCCGGCTGTACGGTCGGCTTCGATCTCGCCCACGCCGCCGGCAACGTGCCCCTCGACCTGCACGGAGACGGCGTCGACTTCGCGGCATGGTGCACCTACAAGTACCTGAACGCGGGTCCCGGGGCGGTGGCCGGACTCTTCGTGCACGAACGGCACGCGGTCGACACCGGGCTTCCGCGTCTGGGCGGCTGGTGGGGGGTCGACCCCGAAGCGCGCTTTCGGATGGCCGACCGCACGCCGTTCACGCCCCGCGCCGACGCCGCCGGCTGGCAGCTCAGCTGCCCGCCGATCCTGGCGATGGCCCCGCTCGGACCGGCGCTGGCGATGTTCGAGGAGGCCGGGATGGCGGCGCTGAGGGAGAAGTCCGTGCAACTGACCGGGTACCTGGAGTGGCTGCTGGCCGGCGCCGGCGATGGGGGCACCGGAGCGATCTCCCAGCTCACGCCGACCGACCCGGCGCGGCGCGGCGCGCAGCTCTCCTTCCGCGTCCCAAACGCCCCCGCCGTGCGGGACGGGCTGGCCGAACGCGGCATCGACGTGGACCTGCGCGATCCGGACGTCCTGCGCCTGGCGCCGTGCCCGCTCTTCAATCGCTACCTGGACGTTCACCGCGCGGCGGAAGCCCTCCTCGCCCTGGTGGACACCGGGGGAGGCTGACGATGCGACGACTCTGGGACATCTCGCCGCCCCTGACGACCGATCTGGCCGTCTTCCCGGGGGACACGCCGCTCGAGCGCGAACTGCTGCAGCGCCGCGAAGACGGAGACGCCGTCACCCTGTCGACCCTCCGAGCGACCGTGCACCTCGGGGCGCACGTCGACGCGCCGCTCCACTACGGGACGGAGGCGGGTGACGTCACGTCCATTCCGCTGGAACGCCTTCTCGGGCCCTGCCGGGTCGTGCGGCCGCGAGGCCGGGGCGTCGTCCGTGACGGCCGGCTGACGCGAGAGGCGCTGGAGACGGCGATCGCGGTGCAAACCCCGCTTCCGACCCGCGTCCTGATCGCCACCGGGAGCCATCCCCACGCCGACGAATGGACCGACGATTTCACCGCGCTGTCGCCGGAGTCCGTCGACTGGCTGGCGGCTCACGGCGTGCAGACGGTGGGCATCGACACGCCGAGCGTCGACCCGAGCGACGACGAGGAGCTGGCGGCGCACGGAGTGGCGCTCCGGCACGGGATGACGATCCTGGAGGGCCTGCGGCTGGCCGACGTGCCGGAGGGCGACTACGAGCTGATCGCGCTTCCCCTTCGGCTGGTCGGCTTCGACGGGAGCCCCGTGCGAGCGGTATTGCGGGCGATGGGCTAGCCGCAAGCCCGCCCCCCGGTTCGTCGACGGGCTCCTAGGCCCCGGCCCCTTCCGGCGCGGCGCCGGCCTCCTCGCACACGCGGAGCATCTCCTCCACCCGCACGAACTTGTTCCGGGGCCGGCCCTCCGGCTCGCCGCGCGCCACCTCGGCGGCGTCGATCCGGCTCCAGTCCGCGAGCGTGACGACGCGGACGCCGCGCTCCTCCAGAAGGCGCAACGGGCGACACGGGTCGGGATCGATCTCCGCGGCCTCCAGGGCCGCCTGGTCCTCGGCCATCGACTGTACGGTCTCCACCGCATCCCGCTTGTTCGTGCCGATGATCCCGGTCGGGCCGCGCTTGATCCAGCCGACCGCGTACTCCCGCGCCCGCGGCGGGCCGCCGGGGGTCTCGGTCACGCGCCCGGCGACGTTGGGGATCACGCCGCGCCGGTCGTCGAAGGGCACCCCCGGCAGGGGCTCGCCGCGGTAGCCGATCGAGCGGAGGACGAGCCCGCACTCGACGACCTCGGTCTCGCCCGTCCCGACCGCCCGCATCCGTCCCTGCTCCCCCGGCTCGAGGCGGTTCTCCTCGATGCGCACCGCCTCGACCTTCCCGTCGGAACCGAGGATCTCGATCACCGAGGCGAAGAAGCGGAGCTCGATCGTGCACCGGCCGTCGCCGGGCTCTCGCGCCGCGAACTCCTCCAGGATTTCGACGTTGCGCCGGACACGCCGCTCCGCCTCGACCAGGGCCCGGCTTTCCTCGTCCAGTTCGAGCTGTGCGGGATCGACGCGGACGTCGACTCCCTTCAGCTCGCCGAACTCCTTGAGCTCGGCGGACGTGAACTTCGCCTGCGCCGGCCCGCGTCGGCCGAGCATCAGGACCTCCCGGACACCGCCCGCCCGGAGCGCCTCGAGCGCGTGGTCGGCGATGTCCGTCGTGGCGAGCTCGTCCCGGTCGCGGGCCAGGATGCGGGTCACGTCGACCGCGACGTTTCCGTTGCCGATCACCACGACCCTCTCGTGGGAGAGATCGAAGGTAAAGTCCGCGCACTCGGGATGGCCGTTGTACCAGCCGACGAAGATCGTCGCGGGATCGCTGCCCTCGAGGTCCTCGCCGGGAACGCCGAGCTTGCGGTCCGACTGCGCCCCCACCGCGTAGACGATCGCGTGATAGGAGCCGCGGAGCTCCTCCACGGAGATGTCGCGCCCCACGGTGACGTTGCCGAAGAAGCGAAAGTTCTCGTTGGCCCCGATGCGATCGAACACCCGGGTCACGGCCTTGATCGCCTGGTGGTCGGGCGCGACGCCCTCTCGCACCAGGCCGTAGGGGGTCGGGAGCCGGTTGTACATGTCGACGGCGCAGGCGAAGTCCTGCTTGAAGAGCTCGCCGGCCGTGTAGAA
>CAZOEX010000220.1:0-4341 GCA_964578925.1 uncultured Gemmatimonadota bacterium
GCCGCGCCAGGTGTACTCACGGGTGACGGTGTGACCAACGGACCGCCGGGGCGAAGGTTCCGGACCCGTCCGAGCGGACGCACATTCGCAGAACTATCCACCCGAACAGCGGAGGCGCCATGAGGTACGAGGTCACGGAGCTCGACATCCTGTCGGTCGGGAAGGTCGTGGGTGTCGTGTACGGTGCGGGGGGACTCATGATGTGGCTTTTCGTTCCGCTCTTCCTGCTCGTTCCGATGGATGGCGGCGGCGAGGCCTTCTTCGCGAAGGGGGCGATGGCGCTCTTTTTCCTGCTGGCGCCGGTGTTCAACGCCGTCATCGGCTTCATCATGGGCCTGATCGCCGGGCTCGCCTACAACATCCTGGCGCGCACGGTCGGGGGCCTCCGCCTCACCCTGCGACAGGAAGCGTGACGACCAGATCGACGGGCGGCGACCGGTGCGTTCGCCGGTTCGTCGTAGTGCTCGTGGGGGTTTGCCTGCTCCTCCTGCCCGCCCCCCCGTCCATGCTCGTCGCGCAGGAGGCCCCGAATCCCGATGCCGCACCCGGGGGAGACGAGTCGCCGGGACTCGAAGCCGCGGCCTGGCTGGCCGGCTGCTGGGAAGCCCGGTCGGCGGACGGCACGAACAGCGTCGAGGAGCAGTGGATGGCTCCCCGGGGCGGCCTGATGCTCGGCCTCTCCCGCACCGTCCGCAACGACACGGTCCGCGGGCACGAGTTCCTGTCGATACGCGAGGCCGGGGGACCTCTCGTCTATCACGCGGTCCCCAGCGGGCAGTCGCCGACCAACTTCCCCGCACGGTCCGTCGAGGACGGTCGGTTGGAGTTCGTCAACCCG
The DNA here is from genome assembly GCA_964578925.1 of uncultured Gemmatimonadota bacterium. Lineage (GTDB taxonomy): Bacteria > Gemmatimonadota > Gemmatimonadetes > Palauibacterales > Palauibacteraceae > JARFPW01. The sequence goes on from CAZOEX010000220.1 coordinate 839, forward strand.
GTACACGACTTTCCGCGCAAGATCGTCTACAGCCGGACCGCGACCGATTCGATTCGCGCTATGGTGTTCGCGGAGGTCGACGACGACGAGCCGGCCTTCGCCCTTCCATACGCCCGGGTTCCGTGCCCGGGCAGCTGAGCGAACGGCAGACGCGTTCCGGCGCCGATGCAACTTCGCGAGCCGCTGCCTCGTAGGGTCGGACGCGTCGAAGATGACCGACACCCGGGAGATATCGATGGCTGAACAGGGATCCACCGGAAACGTCATAGCCGCCCTGGCGAGCTTCTTCGTGCCGGGCCTCGGACAGCTGATCCAGGGCCGGCTCCTGATGGCGATCGTGATGTTCGTTGCCGCGGGGGTCGTCTGGGTGATCACCTTCACGACGCTCGGCTGGGTCGTGAACGTCTGGGCGGCGCTGGACGCGGCGCTCTGGCGAGGGCGGTGACGGAGGGCCCGGCGGTCAGTCTTCCGTGAACGATGGTCGTCGGACGGCCAGGCCGGCGATCGGGCAGCCGGGCCGCGGCGTGAGCCGGACCTCCAGGTAGGCAGTACCGCGCCGCAGGCCGAGTGTGACGGTCGTTCCCGGGGTCAACCGCGCCAGGGCCCGCCCGCCCGCGGCAGTCGTGATCGGCTCTCTGTCGACCGACGCGATCACATCCCCTGCACGGAGCTCCGGGCTCGCCCAGGACCGTAACCGCGCGATTCGGGGTTCCGTGGAGAACCGGTGCTCGAGACCACCGTCCGGCGCCACCAGGTTGATCTCGCACTCGCCGCCGATGCACAGAAGCCGCTCGATCCCGATGCCGGCGGGTTCCGGACCGGCCCAGGGGCAGGCCTCGGCCACCGCCTGCCGCGAACCGGCGCCGTCCTCACCGTCCTGCGCGCTGGATGCCGTAGGGGCGAGCGCCAGCAGCAGTGCTCCGACGAACACGGCCGATGGCCTCGACCCCACCGCCGCTCGAATGACCGCGTTCACGGCGAAACCCGCTCGTTCGCCGGCATCCGGGCGCGCTTCGTCACCCGGTGGATCTCCGCTGCTTCCTCGGACTCGTTCGTAAGCAAGCGGAGTTCGAAGGCCGCACCGGACATGGTGGCGATGGCCACCTCCCGACCCCGACGCAGCTCGGCTTCCGGGAGCCGGCTGGAGTCCGCCACGAGCCGGGCGATCGCCGCGACGTATTCCGTGCCGGCCCGTTGCAGCGCCAGCGCCGGACCGGGCGTCGGCGCCTCCGTCACGGCCGGTGAGGTCGGGACACCCGGGCCCGACCACAGTGCATGTGCCGCGACACCGGACCCGAAGAGAATCAAAGCGGCGGCGGCGCGGAGCAGCCAGCTTCCGACGCTGATCTTCCCGACGTTCGTTCTCGGCTTCGTTGCGTCCGATGACGAAACTCCGATCCGTCGCATCAGCCGATCGTCCAGTTCGCCCGGCACCTCGACTTCCGGCCCGAGCGCCTCGAGCGAGGCGAGAAGGCGTCGTGTCTCCTCGACCGCGACCGCGCAGCCGGCGCACCGGGTCACGTGGTGGGCCCGGTCGTGCCGCGCCTCGCCGGCGAGAGCAGTCTCGTGGATCTCGAGCTCGGTCAGATGCGCGTCTTCCTTCATTTCTTTTTCGTTCATCTGGACAACTTCTCCCTGAGAAGGGCGCAGGCCCTGGACGTCTGACTCTTCACCGTTCCCGTCGTCACCTCCATCACCGCCGCCACTTCCTCGCAGCTCAGGCCCTGTACGTGCCGGAGGACCAGTGTCTCGCGGGCGCGATTCGGCAACTCCGCCATCGCCCGTTCGAGATCGATTCGTTCTTCGACCGGAGGCGGCACCGATCCGGCCGCCGCATCCGCGGACTCGGCGTTGAGCACTTCCCGGCGCTTCCTTCGCCGGGTCCGTGACCGCAATGCCTGCCGCGACCGATTGAGGGCGATCGCGTACAGCCAGGTTCCGAAGCGGCTGTCCCCGCGGAAGTCGGCCAGGCCGTTCCAGGCGTCCGTGAACGTCTCGAGCAGAACCTGTTCGGCCAGTGCGTCGTCGGACGTCAGCCGCGCCGCGAGGCCGAGAATCCGCCCTCCGTGCCGTTCGAAGAGAAGTCGGAACGCTCGCTCGTCGCCGTCGGCCGCCCGAGCGGCGAGGAGATCGTCCGCCGACTCGCCCGCGACTCTCCTTCCTATCTCGATGCCGTCTCCGAGCTCCAGTAGCCACCCCTTCCCAGATGAACGCGAAGCTCCACTTCCGGATAGTTCCACAGGCTCACGTCGTCGCCCGGCATATCCGGCTCGAGCAGATCGGCCTTTCGCCCGAGCAGATGACGCGCGAAGAAGGCATGCAGGTAGTCTCCGGTGATCTGGTTCGCCCGCGCGGCCGTTATCTCCCTGCGGTGCCGCTCCAGCCAGTCGCGTGGGGCGTAGCGCCGATACACGAACAGAAGGTCGCCCACGGATGCGTGCCAGGCTCCGTGGATCACGACCTCGTAGACGGGCCGATCCGGACCCGCGGCCCGGAAGTGCCGGCCGGCCAGCTCGGCCCGGTTGGCGCCGCCGATCAGGTACATCACTGGACCGGACGGGGTCAGCGGACGATCCTCCGTTCGATATACCTGGCCTTCCCAGCTGGCGGCGGCGATCACTCGCGCGTCCCGCTGCATGGTCCAGACCGCGGCGGCCCCGCCGAGCGAATGGCCGATGTAGCCGACGCCCCCGGCGACGTCCAGTCGTCCCGCGAAGGGTCCGCGGCTTGCCGATGCGGCAGAAGCGAGCCAGTCCAGCGCGAGACGCGCGTCGCCCACGAGGTCGTCCACCACACCCATCAAAACGTCGCTCCGTTCGTCTTCATTCTCCCAGCCGGGTCCGGCAAAAGGGAAGCCCGTCCCGTCCGGAAGTCTGGTCAGCGCCTCTTCGCCGGCGTGACTGATGGCCGCGACGACCCAGCCGCGGCTTGCGAGATGCTCCAGTAAGATCTGATAGTTTTCGACCGGGAAGGATCGTCCGTGCGAGAACAGCAGTACCGGCAACCTCTCGCTCGTCTCGGCCAGCGGGGCGTCGGCGACCGCGTTTGCGTGGATTCCTGCTTCCCATCCGGTCGGTACGGGCAGGGTCGATCGCCACGCTTCCGCCACCTCGGCGGACATGTAGGAGCGGGGCCGAAGTCCCGGATCCGCGGCGGGATACCAGAGGCGGAGCAATATCGGCCGGGGCCGCTTGATTCCCGCCGCGTCCGCGACGTGACGCGCCGAGTCGAAGATCACGGCCTGCCGCACGCCGACGGGGTGCTCGCCCCACGGCTCGGGGAGCGACATCGACCGGACATCGATATCCTGCGCCGGCAGTCCCGGCGAACGGGCCAGAAGCGTGATCGTAACCAGGATCAGGACCTGGACTGCGTTCGAGTATCGCATCGTTCATTCAGTTGCCACCGGAGGTCGGAAGGTTGGAAGCGATCCGCCTGCTCGTTCACGAACCATGGAGCGGCGACCGCAACATGGCGGTCGACGAGGCACTGATGCGCTCGGT
>CAZOEX010000221.1:0-1350 GCA_964578925.1 uncultured Gemmatimonadota bacterium
AGCAGGTGGACGAGCAGGAGCCGCGGGTCGACCTCCCGCTCGTGGGTCTCGTCGTTCACGGTCACGCGAATGCGTTCCATCGGCGGCTACTCCCTTCTGTGAACCGTGGGCGGCGGGGGGATCAGTCGTTCTCCTGCCGCTCCTTCATCTTTTTCTCGAGGCGTTTGAGCCCCTGGCGGGCGACGAGCTTCCCCGTGCTCTCGATCAGGCGTTGTCCGACGGAGGCGACGCGTCCGCCGATGTTGGCGTTGACCTCGTAGTGGAGGATCGTGCTCGCGCCGTCTTCTTCGAGGCGGATGTCCGCCGCGCCCTGCATGAAGCCGGCCTGGCCCTTGCCCTTGATGTCGAGATGATAGCTGTCGGGCGGCTGGATGTCGGACAGGGTGAACTGGCCCTCGAACTTGCCCTCCACGGGTCCGACGCCGACCCGGATCGGCGCGACGTATTCGTTCTCGCCGACTTCTTCGAGCGCATCGCAACCGGGAAGGGTGGCGGCGATGACTTCGGGATCGAGCAGGGCCTCCCAGACCTCGTCCCGGGGTGCGTCGAGTTTGTGGCTTCCTGTCAGCTTCACGCGTTCTCCCGGAGCGAGTCGAGGTTCGAGGGCCGGTCCTCCACCGTCGGCTCAAGATTCACTCGCCGGGTCCGGCGGGTCAAATCTTCCAGCAGCTCGCCGAGCTGCTCGAGGCTCGCCAGGTCGTGTACGGGCAGGAAGTCGTCGACGTGACGGAGGATTGCCCGGATGCCGGGGGTGACCGGCTCGTAGCCGGGCGACCCGAGCAGGGGATTGAGCCAGAGCAGCCGGTGGCAGCTCCGGTGTAGCCGGGCGACTTCGCGCTCGAGCAGCTCCAGGTCGCCGCGATCCCAACCGTCGCTGATCACGAGCACGATCGCCCCGCGGCGCAGCACCCGCCGGCTCCAATCGACGTTGAAGCGGCGGAGCGCGTCGCCGATGCGAGTGCCCCCGTCGAAGTCGAGTACGAGATCGGTGACCCGCCTGAGCGCCGCATCGACATCGCGGGTCGAGAGCGCCCGGGTGATGCGGGTGAGCCGGGTTCCGAAGGCGAAGGCCTCCACGGGAGCGTCCTTCGCGCCGAGCGCGTAGACGAACTGCAGCAGAAGCCGGGAATACGGCTCCATCGAGCCGCTGACGTCGCAGAGCACGACGAGGGGCCGGGGCTTCACCTTCCGGGTGCGCCAGGCGAGCGAGATCGGCTCGCCACCATGCCGGAGCGCCTGTCGCCAGGTGCGACGAAGATCCAGTCGGTGGGGGTGCGGGCCGCCCGGACGCTGCCGCCGGGCCCGCCGCGTCGGCGGCCGCCACGGGTGCCGGGCGATGAGGGCCTCGAC
>CAZOEX010000221.1:1450-4248 GCA_964578925.1 uncultured Gemmatimonadota bacterium
GTGATCCAGCCCGTCTTGTTGGCGACGCGCATGCCGTCCGGAAGCCCGGCCGGGATCTTCGCCGTAAACGCCTGCTCAGCGAGGATGCCTGTCATCGCGGCGCAGCCTTCCGCGGTCAGCGGCGCGAGCGCCTCATGCACGTCGCCGCGCTCGCAGCGCGCGATCACCTCCATCACGCGGGCCAGGGCGCGGGCCGTGGTCGTGTTGCTCATGCCGGCCTCGTATGCCGGTATGTCCTCCACGCCCCGTAGCACGTTCATTTCCTCCGCCCCGATGTCCGCCATCGTCTCCCGTACACGCTCCGCTCCGACCTCTTCGATCAGCAGGTTCGTCGCGAGGTTCGAGGAGCGGACGATCATGCGCCGCGCCAGCTCTCGGGCGGGAAGCGAGTCGCCGAGCCGCCCGTACAACTCCGTCTCGCTGTCGTCTTCCGGGCTCAGCTCGTAGCGGCTGCCGTCCGCGATGCTCGTGAATCGGTTGCGGACCTCGACCGGGGCGTCGAGGGAACGCTCCCCGGCGGCGGCCTGGCGAAACAGCTCGAGCATCACCGGCACCTTCATCGTCGACGCCGCGTGCATGACGACGTCGGGCTCGACGTAAGCGCGCCGTCCCGTCTCGAGGTCGACGAAGGCCACCGCAGCCTCGCCGGGGATCCGGCTCGCGGCGACCCGCAACGCGTGCTCCGGACCGTCCGCGTCCCAGCCGGTCCAGCCCGGGCCCCGGACCACCCGACCCGGCGTCGCGCCCGTGGGCTCGCCGTCGGCCAGCACGCGCGTCCCGTTCACGAACAGGTGATGCACACCCGTCGCGTACTGGTGGGGGTCCTCGAAGGTCGCGTGATCGGTGATCGTCGCGGGATCGAAGACGACGACGTCGGCGTAGAGACCGGGCCGGAGCTCGCCGCGTCGATGGAGCGCGAAGTTGCGGGCGGGCAGGGAAGTGAGCTTCCGAATCGCCTCTTCCAGCGGGGTGACGCCCTCCTCGCGCACGTACTTGCCCAGCAACCGGGCGAAGTTGCCGTACGCGCGCGGATGCGGGTTCGACTCGAGGAAGACGCCCTCGGTGGCGGGCGCCCCGGCGTCCGAGTCGAAGCTCATCCAGGGGAGCGTGATCTGGCGCCGGACGTTCTCCTCCGACATGAGGAAGTAGACCGTGCCCACGTCACCGTCGTTGGCGATCACCAGGTCGATCGCCGCCTCCTCGGGTGTCGTCCCGCGCTCGGCGGCCACCTCGGCCAGCGTCATCCCGGTGAGCGGCTTGAGCGAGTCCTGCTTGAAGCCGACCAGGAGGACGCGGTCCGGCGAGCCCGCGAGCTGGTAAAGCGACTCCCAGTCCTCCGCCGGCGTCCGCATCTCCTCGAGCACCCGGGCGCGGATCGCCGGGTCCTGCAGCCGGCGCTTCCACTCCTCGTAGCCGCCCTCCTGCACCCAGGGCGGCATCGCGGCGTCGAGACCGGTCGCGCCCGCCGTGTAGGTGTACATGTCCGTCGTGATGCGCAGTCCCTCGGCCCGCGCGTCCTCGATGCGGGCGATGACCGAGTCGAGCTTCCCCCAGTTCTCGGTGCCTGCCTGCTTCAGGTGGTAGATCTCGGCCGGGACGTCGGCCTCGCGGGCGATCGTGATCAGCTCGTCGACCGCCTCGAGCAGGTCGTTCCCTTCGCTCCGCAGATGCGAGATGTACATTCCGCCGTACTCGCCGGCTTCGGCGGCCAGCGCGATCAGCTCCTCCGTGTCCGCGTAGAAGCCCGGTGCGTAGATGAGGGACGAGCCGACGCCGAGCGCCCCTTCCCGCATCGCTTCGGCCACCAGCTCCCGCATCCGGTCGAGCTCGGCCGGCGTCGGATCGCGGTCCTCGTGGCCGAGCTCGTGAATCCGCACGGTCGTCGCGCCGACGAACGACGCGATGTTCGGCGCGATGCCCCGTTCCTCCATGTACTCGAGGTACTCGCCGAGCGTCGTCCACTCGATCTCGTACTGGATGTCGCCCTGTTGCGCCCGCTCCCGGGCCTTCATCGTGTCCGACCAGGGGCCCATCGACCATCCCTCGCCCATCACCTCGAGCGTCACGCCCTGGCGGATGTCGCTCTGGGCCAACCCGTCCTCGATGAGCGTCTCTCCGGCCCAGGAGAGGGTGTTGATGAAGCCGGGCGCGACGGCGAGGCCCGTCGCGTCGATCTCGGTCGGGGCGGAGGCGTCTGCCGGAAGATCGCCGATGGCGGCGATCGTGTCGCCGGCGATGGCCACGTCCGCCAGGACGCCTGGCGCGCCGGTGCCGTCGTATACCGTACCGCCGCGGATGATGGCGTCGTAGTTGGGGACGGCGCCGTCGGCGGGGCCAGCCGTGCCTCCGTCGTCGTCGCTTCGGACGACCGAGGCGAGCAGGCCGACGATCGCGACGATGACGGCGAGCAGGACGAGCGACAGGGTCGGGGTCGGGCGGGATGTCGTATTCATACCCCGATCATAACGTGATCAGTCCCGCCGGCTGAAGAGCAGCGCTCCGATCACGATCGGGACGAGGACCAGGAGGAACAGGCCGGGAAGCGAGAATACGAGGAAGCGCAGGAAGCGCACGACGCGTCCTCCGGCGCGCGGGTTCATCACCCGCCATTCCAGCCGGAACGTCCCGGTCGCCTCCTCGATCCGGCCCTCGACGGTGTAGAGGCCGGGACGGCTCGCGGCGACCCGCACCGTCTTCTGTCGCGGGGCCCGGATGTCGCCCTCGCGATGCAGCGGGACGAACTCGTCGAAGCCCGGCCATCCGAACTCGAACCAGCCCTCGTCGAACACCCAGACGCG
>CAZOEX010000222.1:0-4236 GCA_964578925.1 uncultured Gemmatimonadota bacterium
ACGTACTGAACGTCGAAGTCGTCGCGGAAGACACCGTAGATCCGGTCCTCTTCCAGCGCGAAGGGAGTGAACCGGGCCGGGAGCTCCACGACGCCGCCGTAGCGGCCGTCCGCCTCGAACACGTCCCACCGGGGGTCGCCCTGGTCCAGCTGGGGATTCCAGTTCTCCAGCTCCCCTTCGGTCATGTCGTCCATGTCACGGACGCGCTGCACCCACAGCGTGCCGTGCGGGCCGCCCCGCATCCGGGTGAACGCGGGCCAGTGCTCCGCGAACGACAGGGCGCTGGACATCTGGTCGATGGCCTGCGGAGGCACTCCGTTCTCCTCCCACAGTTGCCGGACGAGGTTCGTGATCCGGGTCTGCTCCGACTGGGTCACCGGTTGCGGTTCGTGGGGGAAGGTGACGATGCGGTCGAGTTCCCCCTCCGCGCCGTACACGCTGATCCGATACGTGTCGTTGGAGGCGTAGGCAATCCGGTCGTCCGCCAACATCGTCCACTGGGGCTCCGGAGCGAACAGGGTGATCTGCGGTCCTCCGCCGGTCATTTCGAACGTGCCGCCCCTGGCCGGTGTCAGCAGGGTGTCGATGATCGTGCCGTCGTACTCCTGCGCCAGCACGAGGTCCTGGTCCTCGACCCGTGCCGTCGGATCGCCGAAGTTCATGATCCGCCGCTGGGACACGAGCCGTCCGGAGTCGGACATGTCGAAGCCCATCGGTACGCCCTGCTCGATGCGGAGCGGGAAGCTCGTCGGCTCGCCCTCCGGCGGCATCAGAGCGATGCGCTGGTTCCCCATGTCGGGCACGATCAGCGTGTCGCCTCGCCCCGCGAACAGGGCGATCGCCTGCGGACTCAACTCACCCGGACCGTTACCCGGCCCGCCGAACGTCCGCTCGTAGGCGCCGTCGGAGCCGTAGATCCGGACTTCCTGGGCCTGCTGATCGAGTACGGCGATCCGGCCGTCCGAGAGAACGTCGACCGCCGCGATCTGACCGAACTGGTAGTCCGGATCACCCGCGGTCTCCCCGATCGTGAGGATCTCCTCGGTCGTCCAGCCGCCTTCGTCGTCCCAGAGTCCGCGGGTCGTGTTCTCGACGATCTCGATTCCCGCGCTGTCGCGAACCGTGCCGGCGAAGTCGGCGGTTTCACCGTCACCGCCTCCCGCGCCGTCACCGCACCCGACGAGCGCGATGGCCAGTACGAGGGCACCGATGCGTGCGAGGACGGCGGACGATGTTCTCGGGATGTCCATGCTCATTTTGGCTTCTCTGGTCAGCGGGAACGGGAACTGTGCGGTGTCGAACGTCTCATGCAGCGGTACACGCGAGGTGGGCGGAGCCTTCAATCGATGTGCCCGTAAGCGAGACGCGTCGGCGCGTCGACCGAACGAAAGACACCTCAATCTGCGGCTCCCGGGCCGCTTTAGCCATCGATCCGCCCGGGACATCGCCATGATGCACAACCGATTCCGCTCGCGGCCCCACGGCTTGATCCGTACGTTCCCTTCCATGAGCGATTTGCTGGATTTTGAGGGATATCGCGGTGACTCGCCCGGGCTGCAGCTCGGGCAGCTCGATCTCGGGCGCATCCGGCGAATGATGCGCTGGGGGATCTGGCTTCTCCTCGCAGTGCTCGCATGGACCGCGATCGAATGGGCAGGGACCTTCTATACCGATTGGCTCTGGTACCGCGAGCTCGGCTACGAGGCCGTGCTCGTGAAGATCGTGCTGACTCGGGTTGCCCTCTTCGCCGGCGCGGCCGCGATCTTCCTGGCGATCGCTTTGCCGGGCCTCCGGGCGGCTGCCCGGGCGACCGACCGACCGCCCTTGCCGAGTGCTCCCGTCGAGGTTCCCGAGTACCACGTCGTGCACGGGCTCCTGGTGCGTGTCGCCACGGTCGCCGTCCTCGCCGCCGCTATCTTCCTCTCTCTCTATCCGGCTTCGGAGTGGGAGACGGCGCTGCTGGCGCTCAACGCCGTGCCGTTCGGGGAGGCCGATCCGGTGTTCGGACGCGACTTCTCGTTCTTCATCTTCACGCTCCCGGCTCTTCGCCTCGTTCACGGCTGGCTGGTTGCCGCGGTCGTAACCTTCGGCCTGATCATGGCCGTGCTCTATTATCTGAGCGCACGGCTTCGCGGCGAGACGTCGCCGCTGCCGTCCGGGGCCCGGAAGGCACTGGCAATCGTGGGCGCGGCCCTCTTCCTGTTGATCGCGGCGGGGCACTGGCTGGGGCGCTACGACCTGCTTCTCTCGACCACGGGCACGGTCTTCGGCGTCGGCTACACCGATGCGCACGTGAACCTGCCGGGCCGTACCGCCCTCGCCGTGATCGCCTTCGTGGTGGCCATCTGCCTCGTCGCCGCCGCCTTTCGCTTCACGCGCGACAACCGATGGATCGCCTGGCCGGTGGGTGCCTGGTTCGTCCTCCTCCTGCTGATCGGGACGGCGGCCCCCGGGCTCGTGCAGCGTCTGCGCGTGCAGCCGAGCGAGCTGGGGCTCGAACGCGAATACCTGGCGGAGAACATCGCGTACACGCGGAAGGCGTTCGGCCTGGAGGGCCTGGATTCACGCGACCATCCGGCGGGCGGGAGCATCGACGCCGCGACCGTGGCCGACAACCGGGGCACGATCCGCAACATCCGTCTCTGGGACGAGGGGCCGCTGCTGCAGAGCTACAACCAGATCCAGTTCTTCCGGCTCTACTACGACTTTCTCGCGGTGCACACGGACCGCTACGATGTGAACGGCCAGCTGCGCCAGGTCATGCTGGCCACGCGCGAGCTGTCGGCCGACAAGCTGCCGTCCGAGGCGCAACGCTGGGTGAACCGGCGGCTCCAGTTCACCCACGGGTACGGGGTCGCGATGAGCCCGGTCACGGAGGTCGAATCGGGAGGACGTCCCACCTTCTTCCTGCGGGACGTGCCGCCCGTCGGCGAGATCCCGCTCGATCGACCGGAGATCTACTACGGTCTCCGCAGCCTGGACTTCGTGATCACCAGCAGCGAAATGCAGGAGTTCAACTATCCCGGCGCCGACGGGCCGGAGTACACGCACTACGAGGGCGACGGCGGCGTGCGCCTCGACTCTTTCTTCCGCCGGCTTCTCTACGCCTGGCGGTTCGGCGACCTCAATATCCTGATCACCGGGGAGATCGGACCGGAGAGCCGTATCCAGTACCGCCGCACGGTGTCCCAGCGCATCGCGACCCTCACGCCATTCCTGCAGCGCGATCGCGAGGCGTACGCGGTCGTCGCCGACGGGAGGGTGCAGTGGATCCAGGACGCCTACACGGTGACCCACCGCTACCCGTACGCCACCCGCTGGGACAATCGGCTGAACTACATCCGCAACAGCGTGAAGGCGGTGGTCGACGCCTACGACGGCAGCGTCGATTACTACGTGTTCGACGAGGAGGATCCGCTGATCGGCACCTACCGGGCGATCTTCCCCGGGCTCTTCAAATCGCGCGAGGAGATGCCGGAGCATCTACGGAGCCACGTGCGGGTGCCGCTCGACATGTTCACGATCCAGACACAGATGTTGCTGCAGTACCACATGCAGGACCCGGTCGTCTTCTACAACAAGGAAGACCAGTGGGACCTGCCGGTGCAGACCTCCTTCGGCCGCTCCTCGGCGCTTCGGCCCTACTACATCGTCGCGCGCCTCCCGGACGAGGAGCGTGAGGAGTTCCTGCTGATTCAGCCCTTCACCCCGGACAACCGGCACAATCTCGTCGGCTGGATGGCGGCGCGGAACGACGGGGAGAACTACGGCGACCTGGTGCTCTACGAGTTCCCCAGCGGCCAGCACGTCGACGGCCCGAACCAGATCGAAGCCCGGATCGACAACGACGCCATCATCTCCGAGCAGTTCACACTCTGGGGACAGGTCGGATCCGAGGTGCGGCGCGGCATCCTGCTCGTCATTCCGATGGGGGACGCCGTGCTGTACGCCGAGCCCGTCTTCCTGCAGCCCGAGACCCTGGAGTTCCCGGAGCTACGCCGCATCATTCTGGCCGACGCTTCGGACGTGGTCATGCACCGGACGCTGGAGGAGTCGGTCGACGCGTTGATCGGGGAGCTGCCGGCCGTGGCGCCGGTCGTCGATGAAGCGGTTCCCGGCGAGCTGCCGGAGGCCGCAGCCGACGAGCCGGCCGCGGCCGAGACCGAGGAACCCGTGCCGGCCACGGACCCCGAGCTGCGCGAACAGCTCCGCCGGGAGCTGCGGGAGACGATCGAC
>CAZOEX010000223.1:0-4180 GCA_964578925.1 uncultured Gemmatimonadota bacterium
AGGGCGCGATGTACGCGGCGTCCGACGCCTCGGCCCTCCTCCCGTACACCCGGCGGGTGGTGTACCTGGACGACGGCGAGATGGCGGTCTTCGACTCCACGGGGTGCGACATCATCCGGATGGACGAGATGGCGCGTATCGACAAGGAGATCGAGGAGATCGAGTGGGATCTGCAGGAAGCGGAGCGAGGCGGGTACGCCCACTACATGCTCAAGGAGATTCACGAGCAGCCGGAGACGATCGAGGCCACGCTGCGCGGACGCATCGTGGACGGCGACGGCCAGGTACGCCTGGGAGGGTTGCACGACGTCGCCGAACAGCTGGACGGCGTTCGAAGGGTCGTCTTCACCGCGTGCGGAACCTCGTGGCACGCCGGGCAGATCGGCGCGTATCTCGTGGAAGAGCTGGCCCGAATCCCGGCGTCCGTGGAGTACGCGTCGGAGTGGCGCTATCGCGATCCGGTGCTCCACAACGGGACCCTCGTCGTGGCCGTCTCCCAGTCGGGCGAGACGGCCGATACGCTCGCGGCCGTGGAGCTGGCGCGTGAGCGGAACCGTCTGACGCTCGGCATCGTGAACACGGTCGGTAGCTCGATCGCCCGATCGACCGACGCGGGCGTCTACCTTCACGCGGGTCCGGAGATCGGTGTGGCCTCGACGAAGGCGTTCACCTCGCAGGTCGTGGCCCTGACCCTGTTCGCTCTCTGGATGGGCCAACGCCGGAGTCTGCCCGGCGAGACCGTGGCCGAGTACCTGGACGCCCTGCGGGCGCTGCCCCGGCAGGTGAGCCGGATCCTCGAGCGCGCCGGAGAGGTGGAGGCGCTGGCCGGCCGTCTCCTCGTGCCCGACAACTTCCTCTACCTGGGACGTGGCTACAGCTTCCCGGTGGCGCTCGAGGGGGCGCTCAAACTGAAGGAGATCAGCTACGTGCACGCGGAGGGGTTCTCGGCCGCCGAGATGAAGCACGGTCCGATCGCACTGATCGACGAGAACATGCCCGTCGTCGTGGTCGCGCCTCGGGACGCGAGCTATCCGAAGGTCCTGTCGAACATGCAGGAGGTGAAGGCGCGCGGCGGGAAGCTGATCACCGTCTCGAGCGAGCCGAACGGCCTCGGTGAGATCTCGGACGAACTCTTCACCGTTCCGCAGACGCTGGACGCCCTGTTGCCGGTGCTCACCAGTGTGCCGCTGCAGCTGCTGGCGTATCATATCGGGGTGATGCGCGGGTGCGATGTCGACAAGCCGCGCAATCTCGCCAAGAGCGTTACCGTAGAGTAAGGAACGACCAGGTGCAGAAGATCCTTCACATCGTCGGCGCCCGGCCCAACTTCATGAAAATCGCGCCCGTGATGCAGGCCTTCGAGCGGACGGGCGAAGCCACGCAGGTCCTCGTCCACACGGGCCAGCACTACGACGAGGAGCTGTCGAAGTATTTCTTCGAAGACCTGGGCCTGCCCCGTCCCGACGTGGATCTGGGCGTGGGCTCGGCCAGCCACGCGGTGCAGACGGGACGCGTGATGATCGCGCTCGAGCCGGTGCTCGAGCGGGAGCGGCCGGACTGGGTGTTCACCGTCGGCGACGTGAACTCCACGGTGGCCGCCGCGCTGGTCGCGGCCAAGCTGGGCCTCAAGGTGGCCCACGTCGAGGCCGGCCTCCGCAGCGGGGACTGGTCGATGCCCGAGGAGATCAATCGGGTCGTGACCGACAGGCTGAGCGACCTTCTCTTCACGACCGAGGAATCGGGCGGAGAGAACCTCAGGGCGGAGGGCGTGGACGAGGAGAGGATCCACTTCGTGGGCAACGTGATGATCGACACGCTCCTCGCACACCGCGAGCGTGCTCTCGCCCTCGACGTGCCGGGCGAGATGGGCCTCGAGGAGGGGGAGTACCTGCTCGTGACGCTCCATCGGCCCTCGAACGTGGACGACCCCGACCGCCTGGGGGCCCTGCTCGACGCGCTGGGGCAGCTCACGGTGGGTACGGGGCACCCGGTCGTGCTTCCGCTCCATCCCCGGACGTCCGAGCGAATCCGAAGCCTGGACCTGGAGGATCGCCTGGGTCCGCTCAACGTCCTGCCTCCCCTGCGGTACCTGGAGTTCCTGGGCCTGATGGCCAGCGCCGGCCTGGTCGTGACCGACTCCGGCGGGATCCAGGAGGAGACGACCGTACTGGGCGTACCCTGCATCACGGTGCGTCCCAACACGGAGCGCCCCGCCACGATCACCCATGGGACGAACCGCCTCCATACGGGGGATCCCTCGGGGCTCCTCGACGAAGCGCGCTCCGCGCTGCTCGAGCGCCGGGACGGCCGGGTTCCGCCGCTCTGGGACGGCCACGCCGCCGAGCGCATCGTCGAGGTCACGATGGCGATGGAAGGTTCCGGGAGCGGCGTCGGCGCGAATGCCTGATCCCGGACGGCAGTCCGAACACGACGGCCGTCGCTCCCTCGTCGGCGCGCCGCGAAATCCTCACGAACGATGCAAAATACCGTCTGAGAACGGGAGGGGTCTCTCGGCAGGCCGCAGCCGAGGTCTCCCGGTCGACCGCATGCCGATGCGGTGATCCCCCCGATTCGTGGGATCTCTCCCACACGTCGTCCGATCTCGTGCCGGATGTTCGCCACACCGGCCCGGGAATTGCCCCCAACAGTTCCATGTCCGCCCGAACCGCTTGGGCGCGCTCGAGGAACGTGAACCTGACGCGGGCATCTTCCGGTCCGGGATGCCGGAGAGACCCCAGGAAGTGATCGAACCGGTGGAAGTGGACGAACAGCCAGGCGACGGCGTCGAGCCGACCGAATCGGACCGGCACGAGCGGCCCGAGGAAGAGGGCGAGCCTGCCCTCGACGAGGATGCCCGTGCTGCCGTGCGCATCTACGTCGTCGACGACGAGCCCAGCATCCTCGAAAGTTGCGAAACCGTGCTCTCGGGCGAGGGCTACAGCGTCGAGGTCGAGCGGCGGGCGGAGGAGGCTCTCCGGAAGGTCCGCTCGCAGGCGTACGACATCGTGCTCATCGACCAGAACATGCCGAACGTGCACGGGCTCGATCTGCTGGCCGAGGTGCGCAACCGCAACCCGGACGCCCTGGCGATCGTGATGACCGGCCACGCCACGGCCGAGAGCAGCGTCCGCGCGATCCAGGCCGGCGCGTGGGACTACCTTCCGAAACCCTTCACCGCCACCCAGCTTCTCGTCCTGGTGGGACGCGCGGCGCATACTCTCGTCAAGAGCCGAAAGGTGCAGCGCCCGACCGAGAAGAAGGGAATCCTGGTCGAGCGCGGCGGCAGCCCGATCCTCGGCGTTTCCAAGCAGATGCGCGAAGCCGTTGCGAAGGCGCTGAAGGTCGCACCGACCGACGCCTCCGTCTTCATCACCGGTGAGAGTGGGACCGGGAAGGAGCTCTTCGCCCAGTACATCCACCGCGAGAGCCGGCGTTCGCGCCGTTCGTTCGTGGCCGTCAACTGCGCCGCCCTCCCGGGAGAGCTGCTCGAGTCCGAGATGTTCGGGCACAAGCGTGGTGCCTTCACGGGCGCGATCCGCGACAAGGCCGGCCTGCTCGAGGTCGCCGACCAGGGAACGTTCTTCCTCGACGAGCTGGCCGAGATGCCGATGCCACTCCAGGCGAAGCTGCTCCGGGTGCTGCAGGACGGTGTCCTGCGCCGCGTGGGGAGCGAGAAGGACGACGCCGTGGTCGACGTGCGCTTCATCTCCGCCACGAACCGCGACCCCGAAGAAGCCCTCGAAGAGGGCCTGCTCCGACACGATCTCTACTACCGGCTGCGGGTGGTGCCCATCCGGCTGCCGTCCCTGCGGGACCGGCCCGAGGACATCCCCGTGCTGATCCGGCATTTCATCGATCACTTCTGGCGCCGGCATCAACTCCCCGGAGAACAGCCGCCGAAGCTCGCCAGAGAAACACTGGACCGACTCGTCAGCTACGAATGGCCGGGTAACGTGCGCGAACTCCAGAACGTCATCGAAAACCTGGTCGTCCTGTCGGATCCCGAAGAGGAGATCCAGCCGGACAGGCTCACCATTCTGGGTGGCGAGTCGGACGCTTCAAAACCGATCTCCAGCCTTCCGTCCGTCGACGGCGACATGCCGTTCCACGACGCGAAGCAGGAGGTCATCGACCGGTTCGAGCGCGAGTACCTCTCGCAGCTCGTCGCGCGCACCGAGGG
>CAZOEX010000224.1:0-4159 GCA_964578925.1 uncultured Gemmatimonadota bacterium
GCTGCACGCCCTCGCCGCTGACGTCGCGGGTGATCGACGGGTTCTCGCTCTTGCGCGCGATCTTGTCGATCTCATCCACGTAGACGATCCCGCGCTCGCATTCGGCGATGTTGTAGTCGCCCGCCTGGAGCAGGCGCACGAGAATGTTCTCCACGTCTTCGCCGACGTATCCGGCCTCGGTGAGAGTCGTAGCATCGGCTATCGTGAACGGCACCTGAAGCATTCGCGCGAGCGTCTGGGCGAGAAGCGTCTTGCCCACGCCGGTCGGGCCGACCAGCAGAATGTTGGACTTCTCGATCTCGACGTCGTCGATGACGCTGCGGTGGTTGATCCGCTTGTAGTGGTTGTACACGGCGACCGACAGCGTACGCTTGGCGGCCTCCTGGCCGATCACGTATTCGTCGAGGACTTCCTTGATCTCGGCCGGACTCAGGACCTCTGAGATCCGGGCGGCGGACTCGCGGTCCTCCTCCTCGGCGAGGATCTCGTTGCACAGCGAGATGCACTCGTTGCAGATGTAGACGTTCGGTCCCGAGATGAACTTCTTGACGCTGTCCTTGGACTTCCCACAGAAAGAGCAGCGCAAATGTTTGTCTCCGGGCATGCGGATTTCCCCTCGATCCTCTCGTCAGCTGTCGTCGGCCGGTGACGTCTCGGGCGACGCATCGGCCGGCATGATGTCTGATTCGGACCCCGCCGAGGTGTCACCGGTTCCGCCGGCCCCGTTTCCGGCGACACGATCGCCCGGCTCGATGATGCGGTCGATGAGCCCGTATTCCAACGCCTCGTCGGGTGACATGTAGCGGTCGCGGTCGACGTCCTCCTCCACGCGATCCACCGGCTGGCCGGTGTGCTTGGCGAGAAGCTGGTTGAGGCGCTCGCGCGCGTACAGAATTTCGCGCGCCTGGATCTCGACATCGGCCGCCGTGCCCTGCGAGCCGCCCGAGGGCTGGTGGATCATGATGCGCGAGTTGGGCAGGGCCGAGCGCTTCCCCTTCTCCCCGGCGGCCAGCAGGAAGGCGCCCATCGACGCCGCCATTCCCATGCAGATCGTCGACACGGGTGCGGTCAGATACTGGATCGTGTCGTAGATGGCGAGCCCCGCGTAGACGTTCCCCCCCGGGCTGTTGATGTAGATGTTGATGT
This sequence comes from uncultured Gemmatimonadota bacterium, assembly GCA_964578925.1. Taxonomy (GTDB): domain Bacteria; phylum Gemmatimonadota; class Gemmatimonadetes; order Palauibacterales; family Palauibacteraceae; genus JARFPW01. The sequence goes on from CAZOEX010000224.1 coordinate 1,147, forward strand.
CCCGCTCGGCGTTCTCCGCCTGCAGGAAGAGAAGCTGTGCGATGACGACGTTCGCCACGTCGTCGGTGATCGGCGAGCCGAGGAATACGATGCGGTCCATGAGAAGCCGCGAGAAGATATCGTAGCTGCGTTCGCCGCGGCTGGAGCGCTCGATCACGTAGGGTGCGTATATGGGCATATCGTCCGTTCTTCCTCGGGTTCAGCCGACGCTGGATTGATCTTTCAAGTAAGTGAACGCTTTTTCCACCGCAAGATTCTGCCGGAGGGCGTCCATCCGTCCTTCTCGCGCCAGCTCCCGCCGCAACCGGTCCGGCGACGCGTCGCGCTGCTCCGCGAGCTTCGCGATGTGGGCTTCCACTTCTCCCCTCGACGGACGCAGCTCCTCCTCCTCGATGATCGCCTCGATGAGGAGCTGATCGCGGATCTGCCGTTCGGCGTGCGGCCCCACGGCCTCGCGCATCCGGCGCAGCTCCTCCGGGGCGGTGTCCTCCTGCGCCTGTACCATGTTCTGCATGTACCGGTCCACCAGGGCCTGTGGCACGACGAAGGGATTGGCCTCGCGAAGCGCTTCCATGAGCTGGCCCCGCACCTTTTCCTCGGCCTGTTCCTCGTGATGTCTGGCCAGGTCTTGCCTCACGGCCTCCTCGAGCTCGGCCACCGACGAGAAATCGCCCACCTCGGCGGCCAGCTCGTCCGTCATCTCCGGAAGGTCCTTCTCCTCGACGGTCTCGAGGGCGACGTGGAGGCGTCGGGTCACGGTGCCCTCGTCCTCCTCGGCCTCTCCCTCCTCGACCGGAAACTCCACGGCGAAGATGCCGCTCTCGCCGGGTTTCAGGGACCGGATCGCTTCCTCGACGTCGTCCAGGGCCTTGCCCTCTCCCAGTACGAGCTGATACGGCGTGCTTTCGCCGGTCGGGGTGTCGCTGCCGGCTTCGAGCGGCGAGATGCGCACCGAAACGCGCTCGCCCGGAACCGGTTTGCGCTCCACCGGCACCCAGTCCGCGTTCTCGCCACGGATCTGATCGAGGATTTCGTCGACCTCCTCTTCGGTCACCGGCGCGACGGTCCGGCTCACCTGGAATCCTCCCGTCCGCTGCAGCTTCACCCGCGGCATGACCTCGAGCTCCGCCTTGAAGATGAACGGTTCGCCGGACGCGTAGCGGATGTCCGTGATGCGGCCGGGACCGGCCGGCGAGAGCTCGGCCTCCTTCAGCGCCTCGCGGTACGCCTCGTCGAGGAGCCGCTGCCGCACGCGATCGTCGATCTCCTCTCCGAAGCGCTGTTCCACGACGTCGGTCGGCACTTTGCCCTTCCGGAACCCCTTGAGCTTCACGGAGCCGGAAAGCTGCCTGGCCTCGGCGGCCCGCGCCTTCGCGACCCGGGCTTCCGGAACCGTGACGGTGAGGGTTCGCATCCAGCCCTCGCCCTCCGTCATCGATATCTGCAGGTCCGTGTCCGGCTTCGAATCGTCGTCTTTGACCATCAAGTAGATCTCATTGGAGTCGGGATCAGATGCCTGTCGAAGTACCGGCGCGCGCCTCGCTACAGCCGGGTCGATCGGATGCGAAAGGGGGGATTCGAACCCCCACGGCCGCTGGGCCACCAGCTCCTAAGGCTGGCGCGTCTGCCAATTCCGCCACTTTCGCCGGAAGCCGGTCCGCCGACCACGTTCGAGCGGACGTTCACCGAATGGAAGAACTTAACAGGGCGGCGCCCCCGTCGGGAGCGCCGCCCCGAATCTCGGGCGGAGAGGTCAGCGAGAGGGAATCGGCACGGTAAGCGGCAGCAGTTGCGAGCCGCCACCCCGTCCGTCACTGGGGAGTCGCAGCATCAGGCTGACCACGTCACCGGGGCCGAGGTCCTCGACGGCGTCGCGGTACTCGTCGACCGAGTCTACCGGCTGCCGGTCGACGTCGGTGATGACGAGGCCCCGGAGATTCGCCCGCGTGCTCATGATGCGCCCGACCCGGCGAGCGAGCGCTCCCGAAGGATCGGCGTCGAGGACGACCACGCCCTCCACGTCGTCCGGAAGGCGCAGCTCGCTGCGCCACCGGTCGTCGATCTCTCGAACCTCGACACCGAGCGGGTCCTCGGATCCGGCCGGCTGCGCTCCGGTATCCGGTGCAGCCGTCAGCAACTCCGGATCGCCGGCGGAGATCAGTTCCACACGACGCGTTTCCCGCTCGCCGTCGTCGCGCTTCACGAACTCGACCGCCACCGTCTCACCCGGATCGTGGGCCCGAATCTCTCGCTGGAGGTCGGAGACCGAGTGGACATCACGCCCGCCGACGGCCACGATCACATCTCCGGTCTCGAGGCCGGCCTCCGCGGCGGGGGTCCCCTCCGACACCGATACGACCAGCGCGCCTCCGATCTGGTCGAGGCCGTACCACCGGGCGTCGGCGTCGTCCACCTCCTGGACGCTGACCCCGAGAATGGCGCGGTTGACCCTGCCGTACTCCACCAGATCCTGAACGACCTCCTGCACGAGGTCGATGGGCACGGCGAATCCGTATCCCTCGTAGGAGCCCGACGAAGAGGCGATCGCCGTATTCACGCCGATCACCTCGCCGCGAGCGTTGACCAGGGGGCCCCCGGAGTTTCCACGGTTGATGGCCGCATCCGTCTGAATGAAGTCCTCGATCGCGGGGCTGGGCCCGTCGAACTGGCGCCTGAGGATGTCGATGGCGCGTCCCTTGGCGCTGATGATTCCGGCCGTGACCGTCGTATAGAGCGAACTGCGCGCACGACCGAAGCCGGGGCTGCCGATCGCCAGCACCCAATCGCCCACCCGGGCCGCGGCACTCGATCCGAGCGGCGCGTGGACGAGGTCGGGCGCCTCGATCTTGAGCAGGGCCACGTCGGTCGTCGCGTCGCGTCCGACGAGCCGCACGTCGTCGAAGCGCCGTCCGTCGGCCAGCAGCACCTCGATGGAACGCGCTCCCTGCACCACGTGGTTGTTCGTGACGATGTAGCCGTCCTCGGAGATGATGAAGCCCGATCCGCTGCCGGG
>CAZOEX010000225.1:0-4154 GCA_964578925.1 uncultured Gemmatimonadota bacterium
ATCGTGTACGTGCAGGTCGAGGAGGACGGGGGCAACGAGACCGTCGACGCGCCGCCGGAACTGGAGTTCGTCGACGGTATCCAGCGCGCCGACGACGTCCGCGTCGGGTGGCACGACGCGGCGCTCGACGCCGTGTACGTCGACTCCGCGATGACGCAGCCCTTCACCGGCACGCTCGATCCGGAAGAGGGCATCGCCACGAGCGACGACGGGCAGATCCACGCGTCGCTCTGGGCGTTCGCGGCGGAGAACGGGGCGCCGCTGACCCAGGAGGGCTTCCGCCGGGGCCTGCTGCCGATCGGCGACTGGGGCGGCATGATCGTGGTCATGGCCGTGCTCCTCTTCGCCATCTCGACGGCGATCTCCTGGAGCTACTACGGCGACCGCTGCGCCCGCTACCTGCTCGGTCCGAACGCGGTGCTGCCCTACAAGGTCGTGTTCGTGATCATGCACTTCATCGGGGCGGTCCTCCCGCTGACGACCATCTGGGATCTGGGCGACATCTTCCTGGCGATCGTCATCGTACCGAACCTGATCGCCCTGATCCTGCTCGCGCCGCAGGTCGTCGACGAGACCCGGAGCTACTTCGAGCGCAAACCGTGGATCGAGAACGCGGAAGCGCACCGTCGGTGGAAAGAGCAGCAGAAGAACGGGTGACCGACGACCGGCCGCTCGTCCTCGGGGTCGCGGGCGGCAGCGGTTCGGGAAAGTCGACCGTCGTGCGGCGGGTGATCGAGCGGATGCCCGGCATCCCCGTTCGCCTGCTGCACCACGACTCCTACTACCGGGACCTGCCCGACCTGTCGCTCGAGGAGCGGGCGAAGATCAACTACGACCACCCGGACAGCCTGGAGACCTCACTGCTCGTGCGGCATCTCGAGGCCCTGCTTCGCGGCGAGGCCGTCGAGGTGCCCACCTACGACTTCGCCCTTCACCGCCGGAAGGAGCAGACACGCCGGGTCGAGCCCGCGCCCGTGCTGATCGTGGACGGGATTCTCGTGCTGGCGGAGCCGGAGCTGCGGGAGCTGATGGACATCCGGGTCTTCGTGCAGACCGACGCCGACATGCGCTTCATCCGCCGGCTGATGCGCGACACCCGCGAGCGGAACCGCACGGTGGAATCGGTCGTTACCCAGTACCAGAAGACGGTGCGGCCGATGCACCTTCAATTCGTCGAACCGAGCCGCCGCCATGCCGACGTCATCGTGCCGACGGGAGGGGAGAACGAGGTGGCCATCCGAATGCTCGTCGCCCGCCTCAACGAGCGAATTCACGAGGGCTGACGTTTCCGGGGCAGCGGCGCCCGCGACGGGGGGCTGCCGGGCCCGCGACGGGGGCTGCCGAACCTTCCCGGGGGACGGGAAGCTCCTATGCTTTCCTGAGGTAGAGGTACATGACCAGCAGCAGGATCAGGATGACGATGATCAGCGTCTCGTGCCCACGGCCGAGGCGCACGAGATTGCGAGCCACCCGCGCCAGGAAGTTCTGCAGGTCGGAGACGAGGGCGTCCTGGGCGACGGTCGCCGGAGCCGAGGTCAATACCGGGATCAGCAGCTTCAGCATACGCTCAACTCTTGCAAGAATCACGCCGATACGGGAGGGCCGATTCGTCCGTACAACCTGCCGAATCGGGCGGACGAGCGGTAGGGGATAATGCCCGAATCGCGGCGGAATCACGGCATTTCGCAGAGAGCGGTCGCCGGCCGCCCGGGCGCCCGCGGTCCGTCGCTCCTCGACCGGTTTCTCCGTCTCTTCACCGACGTCCGCCGCGGCGAGGGGCCGACCGCCCTGCTGCTCGCCCTGAACGTCTTTCTGCTGCTCACGGCCTATTACTTCATCAAGCCGATCCGGGAAGCGCTGATCCTGGAAGAGCGGGGCGCCGAGGTGAAGAGTTACGCGGCCGCCGTGCAGGCCGTCATCCTGCTCGTCGCGGTACCCCTGTACGGCCGGCTCACGGAGCGGCTGCCACGGCGCACTCTGATCAACCGGGTCACCCTCTTCTTCGTGGCCTGCCTCGTCGCCTTCTTCCTGCTCGGCACGGCCGGGGTTTCCCTCGGCATCCCGTTCTTTCTCTGGGTGGGAATCTTCAACCTGATGGTGATCGCCCAGTTCTGGGCCTTCGCCAACGACCTGTACACGAACGACGAGGGCGAGCGCCTCTTCCCGCTCGTGCAGTTCGGCGCCTCGGTCGGCGCCGTGTTCGGCAGCGTCGCCGTCGGCCGGCTCATCGAGCCGCTCGGCATCTACCCGCCGATGTTGCTCGCGGGCGCCCTGCTGCTGCTCAGCCTGGCCGTCACGGCCGTCGTGGACCGCCGGGAGCGCGAGCGCACCGAGTCGCATCTCCCCACCGGCTCGACGACGCTCACGAATCCCGCCGCCACTGGCGAGTTCCGCCTCGAGACCGGTGAGTACACGAATCTGCGCCAGGCGCTGAAGGAGGCGCTCGCCGAGGCCGACGCGAAGGAAGAGGACGCGGGCGCGGAAGAGGACGCGGATGCGGAGAAGGCCGAGGCCGTGAAACGGAGGAAGGGCCGCGCGAAGGGGGCGGACGGCGGCCCGGACAAGAGCGGGTGGGTCGGGAGCGGCGCGTTCGATCTCGTCTTCAAGACCCGGTATCTGCTCCTCATCGCCGTCCTCGTGCTGCTCGTGAACTGGGTGAATACGACGGGCGAGTACATCCGCGGCCGGCTGGTGGAGGACACGGCGGCGGCCGCGGTCGCCGCCGGGGAGACGGGGCTCACCGAGGGCGAATACATCGGGCGTTTCTACTCCGACTTCTTCTCGGTCGTCAACGTGGTGAGCCTGCTCATGCAGCTCTTCATCGTCTCGCGCATCGTGAAGTACCTGGGCGTGCGGATCGCCGTCATGGCGCTGCCCGTGATCGCGATGGGCGGCTACGCGCTGCTGGCCTTCTTCCCGCTGCTGTCGGTCGTGCGTTGGGCGAAGACGGCGGAGAACGCCACCGATTACTCCCTGAACAACACGGTGCGCAACATCCTCTTCCTGCCGCTGACCCGGGAGCAGAAGTACAAGGCGAAGCAGGTGACCGACGCCTTCTTCTGGCGCGCGGGCGACGTCCTCTCGGCCGCCGCGGTCTTCGTCGGTACCACCTGGCTGTCGCTTCGCGCCTCCCATTTCGCCATGCTGAACCTGGCGCTGGTCGCCCTGTGGGTCGTCGTCGCCTGGCGCATCGGCACGCGCTACCGTCGACTCGTCGCCACGGGCCGGCCGCCCGCGGCGGAGTGAGGCGATCGCGGCACGAGACGACGGGGAGAGAAACGGACGGAACGGGGCGACCCGAACGGAAGGCACAGGCGTGACACGGAAGAGGAGGAGAGAGGAGAAGGAGAGCGCGGCGGCCACGTCGGGCGACGGCAGGGGCCTCTCCGGAGCGCTCGGCCAGCTCGGCCAACTCGGCCAGAAGGGACTCGGACACCTGGGACTCGGGCACCGGGGCCATCTCGGCATCCGGCGGCCTTCGCGCCGCTCGAAGCCCGGGGCTCCGCCGGGCACGCTCCTCTTTCGGGAAGACGCCTCACCGACCCGGCTTCGGCTCATCGCCTACGGTCCCGACGATTTCGACGAGCGCGAGGTCGAGTCGGTCTCCGAAGCGCGTGTCGCGCGGGAGCGCTTCCCGAACGTGTGGCTCGACGTCGTGGGCCTCGGCACCGAGGAGATCATCCGATCCCTGGGCGACGAATTCGGAATCCACGGGCTCGTGCTCGAGGACGTACTCAACACGCACCAGCGGGCGAAGGTCGAGACCTACCCGGAGGGGCTCTTCTGCGTCGTGCGGATGCCGGAGCCGGGGCGCCCGGGCACCGAGCAGGTCAGCATCCTGTTCACCGACGGCATCGTGATCACCGTGCAGGAGCGTCCGGGCGACGTCTTCGAGGCCGTCCGCGACCGCATCCGCATTCCACGCGGCCAGCTACGGCATCGCGGTTCCGATTACCTGCTGTACGCGATCGTCGACGCCGTGATCGACTCCTATTTCCCGGTGCTGGACGCCGTCGGCGAGCGGCTGGAGGCCCTCGAGGAAGAGGTCATGGACGATCCGGACGAGGAGACGGTCGCGCGGCTGCACGCCATGCGGCGGGAGCTCGTCGGGCTGCGCCGGGCCGCGTGGCCGCACCGCGACATGGTGAACGCCC
>CAZOEX010000226.1:0-4142 GCA_964578925.1 uncultured Gemmatimonadota bacterium
TCGATTCGTTGCGCGCGCAAATCTACCCGCGCACCGGGGTTTTTTCAAACGTGAGAAGCGCGGAAATCCATGCCGTGGAAGCCCGTCGACAGGCTTCTAGTAAACGAGGTCGTCCAGCAGATATTTCCGCGGATTCGCCGCCTCGCCGTCCACCAGCACCTCGTAGTGCAGATGCGGGGCCGTGGCCAGACCCGTGCGCCCGATCTCGCCGAGCAACGTCCCTCGTTCGACGCGCTGCCCTCGCTTCACGTCGATCGACGCCGCGTGCGCGTAGCGGGTGACGTAGCCGTAGCCGTGGTCGATCTCGACCGTGTTCCCGTATCCGGGCTGCGTCCCCGCGAAGGTCACGCGGCCGGCGGCCGTGGCCAGAAACGCCGTGCCCTCTGGAGCGGATATGTCGAGCCCGGGATGCGGTCGGTTGACCAGGAGGACCGGATGGAATCGGCTGTGGGAGAAGCTCGAGCTGATCCACGAGTCCGGGGACTGCACCGGTCGAATCGACGGCCGGGCGCGGAAGATCGCCTCGTGAACCCGGACCGAGTCCATCGCTTCGTCGAGGCTCGAGGAGAGCAGCTCGACCCGGCGCGTCAGCTTGTCGACATCGTATCCGACGGCCAGCGTTCGCTCGGCGAGCTCGGGAGACGCGTCGAGGAACCGTTCGCGGTCGGGGGTCGTGCTCGTGGGTCCGCCCACGCCGACCGCCTGCACGTCCGGATCGATGTGCGGAAGCCCGGCCAACAGCCGAATCTCCTGGTCGCGGGCCGAGAGCCGGTCGATGTAGCGGTCGAGCGTGGCGACCTGGGACTCCATGCGAGCCAGATCGTTCGTGAGGGTCCGATTCTCGATGCGCAGCCGGACCACCTCGGCCGTGCGAAGGGCGTCGGCGCCCAGGCTCACCGCGAAGCCGACCGCGAGCAGGACGAGGAGCGCTACGGCGGTACCCGCGAAGGCCACCATCCGTCGCGAGACGCTGAGATGGCGGATCGGGCCGCCATCGTCAGGCATGACCTGGACAGTCCAGTGTCCTGGCTTCAGCTTCGCCTCCCGCTGTTCTGTTTCGGTTTCTACCGCCGGTTCCGACGTGCCTGTCATCTACTCCGCCGTCCATCCGGATATGCGAAATGGGCACACCGGTCTCCGGGGCCGCGTGGCCTGTCCGGGATGGCGCCCAATCTGTGACTCGAATGCGTCACGAATGCGAGTCTCTGCATTCGCGTTCGCAGCCGCATGGGGGACCCCAGCTGCTGCGGCTCGGCGACATACGGTCTCCGAGCGGGACGAGCCCAGACTAAAGCGCGCTGGAGCAGTCTGTCAAGCAAGAGTGGTGCCGTCGGCGGAGAGCCGGCGTCGGGGCGAGCTGCGTGTCAGTCGTCGGGAGATTCGATCCGCGGAAAGAGCACGCCAGAGGCGGATTCCGGCAGGGAATCGGGCCACCGAGAGGGAAGCTGCTCGAAGGTGGGCGGCCCCTCCCCCTCGCCTCCGAGTCGGCTCCACAGCTCTGCACACTTTTCAGGCATGAACGGCTGCAGGGCGGTCGCGGTGCGGGCGATAGCGCGCACGAGAGCGCCGAGCACGGCGTCGAGTTCGTCGGCCGCGGACGGGTCCTTCGCGAGCGCCCAGGGCTGACGCGCGTCGACCCAGGCATTCGACCGCCGAACGATCGCCATCGCCGCCTCGGCCGCTTTCTGGAGCCGCATCGCGTCCATGTGCTCGATGTACTCGGCGAGTGCGACGTCGGCCGCCTCGTCGAGATCCGTGCCCTCGCCCGGAGCGATCACGCCGTCTCGGTACTTTCGGACCATCGAGACCGTCCGGTTCAGGAGATTGCCGAGATCGTTGGCGAGGTCGGCCTGGTAACGGGCGTCGAACTGCTCCAGGAAGCTGTCGACCGAAGGGAAGTCGCGGTCGGCGTCCCACGGCGCTTCGCGCATCAGGATGTAGCGGAAGGCATCGGCCCCCCGCCGATCGACGAGCGTGGCCAGATCGAGCCGCTGCGCCTCGGATTTCGAGAGCTTGCCTCCGCCGATCATCACGAAGCCGTGCGCCCAGACGGTCCTCGGAAGGGACAGCCCGGCGGACATCAGCATCGCCGGCCAGATGACGCAGTGGAATCGTGTGATGTCCTTGCCGATCACGTGGACGTCCGCGGGCCACCAGTCCTCGTGCTCCTCGTCCGGAAAGCCGAGAACGGAGAGATAGTTCGGCAGGGCGTCGAACCAGACGTATACGGTATGCCCCTCCTCGTCCGGAAAGGGGACGCCCCAGGGAACGCGGGAGCGGGAGGCGCTGACGTCCTCGAGCCCGCCCTCGAGGAGCCGGAGGATTTCGTTGCGCCGGCTCTCCGGCTGCACGAACTCCGGATGCTCCGCGATGTGGTCGAGCAGCGGCTGCGTATACTTCGAGAGACGAAAGAAGTAGTTCTCCTCCTCGGTCCACTCGATCTCACGGGACGGATGGTAGGGACAGCGTCCGTCCACCAGCTCGGCTTCCTTTCGAAACGCCTCGCAGCGCTCGCAGTAGTAGCCCTCGTATTCCGCCAGGTAGATGTCGCCCGCGTCCCGGATCCGGCGGACGAGCTCCTGCACGGCTCGCGCATGGTCGGCCGTCGTGGTACGGGCGAAATCGGTGTTCGAGACGAGAACGCGCTCCCAGGCGCCTCGCCAGCGGCCGGCCAACTCGTCGACCCAGTCCTGCGGATCGAGTCCGCGGTCTTCGGCTTCCCGCTGAACGTTCTGGCCGTGCTCGTCCATGCCGATCGAGAAGCGGACGTCGTCACCCCGGAGGCGGCGGTACCGGGCGATCACGTCGGCACCGATCTTCTCGAAGGCGTGCCCGACATGAGGCTCGCCGTTCGCGTAGTCGATCGCGCAGGTCAGATAGAAGTTTGCCACGTCGGCTCCCGTTGGTGGGTCCGCGTCGGGTTCGAGTGCCGGTTCAGCCGGAACGCCGGCGCTCGCCGCGTTGCGATCGGGCGGCTGCGGTCTCCCGCTTCACGTCTTCCAGGGCCACGGTTCGAGTGTTCCCCTCTTCGTCGCGGAGGGACACCGTGTCACGGAAGATGTCCCAGGCCACGACTTCTTCCTCGCCGGCTTCGGTGGACAGCTTCCGCCCGACCTTCGGGAAGCGCTTCTTCGCCTGGACGTAGAAGTCGTGCTCGTAGTGCAGACACGACATCAGCCGACCGCAGGCGCCGGAGATCTGCGCCGGATTCAGCGACAGCCCCTGGTCCTTCGCCAGCTGCAGGGTGACGGGCTCGATCTTCGGAAGCCAGAGTCGGCAGCACAGCTCCCGGCCGCAACGGCCGATGCCGCCGAGACGCTTCGCCTCGTCCCGAACGCCGATCTGCCGCAGCTCGATGCGCGTCTTGAAGGTCCGCGCCATCTCCTTCACGAGGGCGCGGAAGTCGACCCGTTTGTCGGCCGTGAAGTAGACGGTCAGCTTGTTGCGGTCCCACTGCCACTCCGCCTCGCTGACCTTCATCTTCAGCCCGTGACGCTTCACCAGCTCGCGGGTCCGGCGCCGGACCTCGGGCTCTTCCGCCTGGAGGGTGAGCCCGCGCTCGACGTCGACGGGCGCCGCGCGGCGCAGGACCCTGCGCTGCGGCGGCACCACCGGTCCGTGGTGCGCATGATCGCAGCCTCCGTCGCAGCTGTGCGATTCGGCGTCCACGGCGCGCCGGACCCAGCCGAGGTCCTGTCCGCGGTCCGCCTCGACGATCACGTACTCGCGCTCGCGCAGCGGGACCTCGCCGTCGAAACGGAAGTACTCCGAGCGCGCTCCGCTGAACCGGACCTCCGTGATCTGGCGCGCCTGCCGCCTTCCCGTCACCGGGATCGGCCGCGGCGGCCGCGCCCGTCCACCTTCCGATCGGCTCACGAGCCGGTCTCCCAGCGGCCCATCGCGTAGTACTTATCACGCCGCGCACGGACGAGCTCTTCCGGATCGACGTCCGCCAGTTCATCGAGGTGACGCTCGATCACTTCGCCGAGCGCCATCGCGGCGGCGTCGCCGTCCAGGTGTGCGCCTCCCGGCGGCTCGGGCACGATCTCGTCGATGATCCCGAACTCGGCCAGATCGGGCGCGGTCACCTTGAGCGCTTCCGCCGCGGCGTCCGCCTTCTCGCGGCTGCGCCAGAGGATGGC
>CAZOEX010000227.1:0-4140 GCA_964578925.1 uncultured Gemmatimonadota bacterium
TCACGTTGCCGAAGTAGGTGTGGTCGTACTCCTCGCCGTCGACGCCGGCCCGCTCGACGGCGGCCCTCGCGGCGTGGGCGCCCAGGTCGGTCGCGCTGTGGTTCTTGAGGCTCCCGCCGAAGGTGCCGAAGGGCGTGCGCACGGCGGAGAGGAAGACGACGTCCCGGTCGTTCGAATCGGCTGCCATGATCTATGTCCTTCCTGGGTCGCCGCGGTCGATCCCCGGCGACAGGTTCACGTTGTGGTACTCGTCAGTCCTTCGATCCTTCGGTCGAGCGGCCGCTCGCCTCGCCTTCTGCCGCACCGGCCGCGACCCACTCGGCCACCCAGGCGCCGACCTCCCGGGTCGACCGGTCACCGCCGAGATCGGGCGTCGTGACGCCGGCTTCGAGCGCGGCGGTCACGGCATCGTCGATTCGTCGGGCTCCCTCTCCGGCCCCCGCGTGCTCCAGGAGCAGGGCGGCCGAGAGAATGGCGGCCAGCGGGTTGGCCTCGCCGCGGCCCGCGATGTCGGGCGCGCTTCCGTGCACCGGCTCGTAGAGGCCCGGGCCCTCGATGCCGGCGCCGTCGGGCCGGATGTTGGCCGAGGGCGCCACGCCCATCCCGCCGATCAGCTCGGCGGCGAGATCCGACAGGATGTCGCCGAACAGGTTGTCGGTCACTACGACCGAGAAGCGCCCGGGCCGCCGCACGAGTTCCATCGCGAAGGCGTCCACGTAGCGCGTCTCCGCCTCGATGCCGGCGTATTCACCGGCGACTTCCCGGAAGACGCGGCGCCAGAGGCCGTAGACGTGCGGCACGGCGTTCGCCTTGTCGGCCAGGGTGACCCGACCGCGGCCCGTACGTTCGGCGTACGCGAACGCCGCCCGGACGATCCGTTCGACCCCCCGCCGGGTGGCGAGGTTCTCGCTCACGGCCACTTCGTGGTCGGTTCCCTCCGCCAGGCACCCCCCGGCACCCGCGTAGAGTCCCTCGGTGTTCTCACGGAAGATCACCAGGTCCACCGGGCCGTCCGGCCTCCGCAGGGGCGAGAGTCGCGGGACCCTCAGGCGCGCCGGACGGAAGTTGACGTACAGGTCGAGGCGGAAGCGGAGTCCCAGCAGGATCTCGTGCGCGTGACGGTTGTCGGGAACGCGCGGATCTCCGACCGCCCCGAGCAGGATCGCGTCGGTCTCGTCCCGCAACGCCGCGAACGTCTCTTCGCCCAGCGTCTCGCCGGTCGCCAGGTAGTGCTCGGCGCCGTGCGGAAACTCCCGGAACGAGAACTCGGCAAGCCCCGCGGCGGACACCGCCTCAAGCACGCGCCGCGCCTCCCGCACCACTTCGGGACCGATGCCGTCGCCCGGCAACAGGCCGACGCGGATCACAGCGCGCCCGGTGGCGACGGGTCCCGTACGGCGAGAAGGCCGGGACCCGTCGGGCCGCCGGCCTTCTCGTCACTGTAGGCCGTGTGGAACCCTACTTGCTCAGCGTCCACACGTAAGCGGCCGCCGCCCTCACCTGCTCGTCCGAGATGTTCGTGCCGCCCTTGGCCGGCATTGGAACACCCACCGTGGACGCGTCGGCCGTCACCCCGTCCATCACGGTCTGGACGATCCCCTCGTAGCTGCCGTCGGAGTGGACCCACTCCTCGTCGGTCAGGTCGCCGCCGAGGTTCGGCAGACCCGAACCGTCCTGGCCGTGACAGGTGACGCAGATGCCGGCGCCCGTGAAGATGCCCTCGCCTTCCTCGACCATCGCCATCGTGACGCCCTCGGGCAGCTCCTGGCTCATCGCGCCGGCGTCGTCGGCCGTCTCGCCGCCAGCGTCCGCGGCGTCGGTCGCCTCGTCCGCCATCTGGCCGGCCGTGTCTTCCGTCTCCGACGCGGAATCGCTTCCGTTTGCGTCGCCGCCGCACGCCGCGAGGCCGAAGGCCGCCACGGCGACCAGCATCATCCAGTGTCTGTTCCTCATCTGGTACCTTGCTCCTTGATTCCTGATATGGGTGGATTCCCGCGGGGCGAATCTACGGGCCGCCGTTCGAAGATACCACCCGGGCGCCGCAGAAGGCGCAATAGCTCCACTCTTCGTCGATCTCGTTCCCGCACTCCGCGCACGTGGGGGGAGTCTGATCCGCACCACAGCTCGGACAGAAGCGCACACCCTCCACGAGCGGGAGGGGAGCGGCGCACTTCCGACAGCCCTGGCGAGTCGCCTCCCCGGCGGCCCGGGACGGTGCGGCCCGGGCGTCGAGCGCGGCCCGCGGCCCGGTCGACACGGCCGGCTCGTCCGGGCCGCCCACGGAATCGTCGACCGGCGGCGTCTCGGCCCCGTCCGCGCCGGCGGGCTCCGCCTTCACCCGAACCTCCGACGCGGCGAACCGATGTAGAAACGCGAGGCCCGGCTCGGGATGGCGAATCTCCGCCCGGACGGCCTCCCGCAGAGCGGGCTCGGACACCGCGACCTTCTGTTCGTCGGCCAGGAGCCGTAGCAGCGCGACGTCGTACTCCGCCTTCGTGGCGAAGCCGAGCCGGTCCCGGCAGGTGTGGTAGGGGAGGAGCCGCTTGTGCAGCTCCGCAACGGCCAGCGGCTCGCCGGGCTGCAATTCCTCGTCGGCCATGCGACGGCGAAGCAGGGCGATCAGCGGTTTGCTCACGGCGACCGCCCGTGGTTCCAGTCGTCCAGCCGGAGCACTCCGGCGCGGGCCGAGGCCTCGAGGAACGCCCCGGCGTCGTCGGTCGGAATCGCCAGGCCGGTCGCGGCCTGCACCCGATCGGCCGTGTCCTCCATGAACTGCTCCACCGTGCGGTCGGGATTGGACGACATGCGGCACAGCACGCGGACGATGCCGCTCCAGTCCGCGGCCGGCGGATCTGCGGGAGCGGGCGCGATCTCGGCGCCGGGACGGAAGAGGTCGAACTGACCCGTGCGCCCGGAATCGCCGTCCCGACTGTCGGAAGCCGTGGACACGACCTCTTCGATCAGGCGATCCTCCGGGGTCGATTCGTCGAACAGGGCGTCCAGCCGTTCCAGGTACGGGCGGACCGCCGGGCCGTCGTCGGCCTCGTGGCGGCAGGCGCGCAGCAGCTCGATCACCCGCCAGAGCGTCAGCGAGTCCCACATCGCGGCCGCGGGGATGCGCTCGTACTGCTCGAGCGCCGCCCGGCGGTCTCCGGCCTCGTAGAGGTCGTGCGCGAGCAGTGCCCGCACGTCGTGGTTGTCCGGGTCTTCCTCGAGCGCCACGTGGAACCACCGCCGCGCCTCGGCCCGGCGCCCCTGCCGCTGCATCACGTACGCCAGGTCGGCAGCCGCGGAAGCGCCCCCGTCGGCCTCGACCGCTAGGCGGAGGAAGCGCTCGGCGTGTTCGAGAAGGGCCTCCCGCACCAGCGCCCGGCCGATCGACAGCATGAGGTCGCGGTCGCGCGCGAAGCCGAGCTCCAGCACCCGCTCGAAGGCCGCGAGCCCGCGGGCCCGCTCTCCGAGCTTCAGGTGGACCTCTCCGATGCCGGCCAGGCCGTCCTCGTGGTCGTTTTCCAGCGACAGGGCCGCGCCGAACGCCCGGCGGGCCCGGACGAAGTCCTCGCGGGCGAGCTGCGTGAAACCGAGGGAGATATGCAGCTCGACGGCGTCCGGATACAGGGCGACGCCCTCCCGCAGGGTGTCGAGCGCCGCGTCGTAGTCCCCGGTCTCGTACTGCTCCTGTGCCTCCCTGTCGTACTCTTCCGCGCTCCAGAATCCTGATTTCATCGTCGGTCTCGCTCCCCGTCCAGTACAGGTTCCGATTCCGCCGTCTCTCCCGATTTCGCACCGTCGAGGCGTAGCTCCAGCCTCGTCACACGCTGATCCTGCGTCTCGATCACCTCCAGCTCGGCGTTCCCCAACGCCACTCGATCGCCCGGCGACGGTATCCGCCCGAGGCGGCCGATCACGTACCCCGCTACAGTATCGTACGCCTCCGACTCTTCCACGTCATCGATCGCGAATTCCTCGAGCAGGTCCTCGAGGGACGCCCCGCCTTCCACGCGCACCCGACCGCCGCCCAGCACCTCGACCTCCTGGCGCGCCACGTCGTGCTCGTCGAAGATATCGCCGACGATCTCCTCGACCAGGTCCTCCAGCGTCACGATCCCGTCGGTCCCGCCGAACTCGTCCACCACGATG
>CAZOEX010000228.1:0-4133 GCA_964578925.1 uncultured Gemmatimonadota bacterium
AGGTCGCGCTCATCCGGCCCGGCCCGATCCAGGGGGACATGGTCCACCCGTACCTTCGGCGCCGGAAGGGCGAGGAACCGGTCACCTACCTCGATCCGCGGCTCGAGCCGATCCTGAAGCGCACGCTCGGCGTGCCGCTCTTCCAGGAACAGGGGATGAAGGTGGCGATCACCCTCGCCGGCTTCTCTCCGGCCCAGGCCGACAACATGCGCCGCGCCATGGGGTTCAAGCGGTCGCACCGGGCGATGGAGTCGGTGAGAAAGGACCTGATCGAGGGGATGCGCGCGAACGACGTCGCCTCCGAGGTGGCCGAGAAGGTGCTCCAGTACCTGACCGCCTTCGCCAACTACGGCTTTCCCGAGAGCCATTCGGCGAGCTTCGCGCTGCTCGTCTACGCCTCGTCGTGGTTGAAGTACCACTACGCGCCGGAGTTCTACGCGGCGCTGCTGAATTCCCAGCCGATGGGCTTCTACTCGCCCGGCACGATCATCCACGACGCGCGGCTCCACGAGGTCGAGATCCGGCCGGTCGACCTGGCGCGCTCGGACTGGGACACGACGCTGGAGCCGGGAAGCGCGGCGGCGATCGGGGGCGATCCCGCCATGCGGCTCGGACTCCGGCTCGTGCGCGGACTCGGATCGAAGGCCCGCGAGGAGCTGCAGGCGGCACGGGCGGAGGGTTCGTTCCGCTCGGTGGAGGACGTCGTGCGGCGTAGCGGGCTCGGCGCCCGCGAGTTGCGGGTGCTCGCCGAGGCAGGCGCGTTCGAGACGCTCTGGCCGGGCCGGCGCGAGGCGCTGTGGGAGGTGCTCCGCCAGGTGCGGGGTGACGCGGGGCCCCTGGCCCGACGGGTGGCGGAGACGAGGGCGCCGGAATCGCCGGCAGAGAGGAGGCGTTCGCTCCCGTCGATGACCGAGATCGAACGGATCGCGGCGGACTACCGGTGCACGGGACTCTCGGTCACCGGGCATCCCGTGGCTCACCTCCGGCCCGAGCTCCGGCGTCGGGGCGTGATCACGGCCGCCGAGCTGGAGTCACGCGAGCGGGACGAGCGGGTGCGCGCCGCCGGGCTGGTGATCTGCCGCCAGCGCCCCGGACCGGCGAAAGGCATCATGTTCGTCACGCTCGAAGACGAAACGGGCTTCTCGAACTTCGTCGTGATGCCGGCGCGGCGGGAGAAGATGCGCGACGTGCTCCGGGCTCCGCTCCTGCTGCTCGGCGGCGTGGTGCAGAAGGAGGACGGAGTCGTCAACGTGCTGGTCGACCATGCCGAAGCGCTCGATCTGGGCGGCCAGACGCTGAAGGTCGAGAGCCACGACTATCGCTGATCGAAATCTCGTCCCGTATCTCGTCCCGTTTCGAGCGATCGAACCGACCTGCCGGTTGTCTGCCGCTTGCCCCTGGATATATTCGCGGCAATCGCCGGGACGAACCGCCCGCACCCGCTGGACCGGGGAAGATGACCGAGAGCTACGCGCCGAAGATCGTCGACAAGCCGTGGGGACGGGAGGTCTGGTACGCCCACACGGACCACTATGCCGGGAAGATCCTGGAGGTGGACGCCGGTCACCTGCTCTCCCTCCAGAAGCACGTCGTGAAGCACGAAACCCTCTATCTGCTCTCCGGACGGATGGAGTTCACCCGCGACGGTCGGGTGTTCGAGTGGGAGCCCGGCACGACGGTCGAGATCCCGCCCCAGACCGTCCACCGGATGAAGGCGATCGAAGACAGCGTCATCCTCGAGGTGAGCACACCGGAGCTGGACGACGTGATCCGGCTCGAGGACCGCTACGGTCGCGCGGAATCGACCGACGAGGATGTCGACACGTGAAGAATCGGCTGGGCGGCGCGAACGGCGGAGAGTCGCCGGGCGATCGGTCCATCGGCTCGGGCCTGCGGCGCTATCCCCGGACCTGGCTGCTGCTCGACGTCGTCGATCGCCGTCCGCGGCTCGTCGGGCAGGAGGTGGTTGATCTGTCCCCCGGCGCCATCGAGCTGCGACGGGCTGCGCGCGAGCTCGGCGCGCTGGCCGAGAGCTCCGAGCGCTGGCTGCGCGTCGCTCCCGAGAGTCCGCTCTCGGGGCTGGACGGAGCGCACACGCGCGAGCTGTCCTTCGGGATCGAGGTCAGCCTGTGCGTGGAGCATGACGAGCGGGGCGGGGTTCACGGCGGGCGGCCCTTTCGACATCTGCGGCTGCGCCACGGATCGGGCATGCTGACGCCGGCGACGTCGGCGGAGGTCGGCCTGTACTTCTACGGGCGCCGGCCCGCGAGCTTCGGGTTCGTGCGGGCCGATACGGCGCACGGATTCATCGGGCTGGAATGGGAACCGCTGAGCGGACCGGACGTGGAGTGGCTACTCGAGCGCGAACTGACGGATCGGTGAGTTTGCGTCGCGCCGCGCCGAGGCCCTATGATTCGCGGCCGGTCACCGACGCCATCGTCGCCACGACCGGGAGAAAGAAGTGAGCAACCCCCTCGGCCACGGATCGACTGCGGGGATAGGATCCAAGGTAGGTTCCGAGGCTCCGGGGGCGCTCACATCTTTCAACCCGAAACCCGTCTCCGGGTTCCCCGAGGCCTCCTCCGCCATCGTTCGAGTTCCCTGGATGCCTCTCCGCAGGGAGCCGTCTCATCGTTCCGAAATGGTGAATCAGCTCGTGCTCGGCGAAGTCGTGCAGCTGCTCGACGACGAGGGGAAGAAATGGTATCGCGTACGGGCGCCGGACGGATACGAGGGACGCACGACGGCGGGTGGTCTGCGCTTCGTGACCGACACGGACGCGGCGGCCTGGACCGCCGCCGCGGACGGCTTCAGCCTCGGCACGGAGCTGCGGGTCGCCGCCGGCCGGTCCCCGGCGGAACCTGCGGTGGAACCAGAGCCTGCGGGCCGTGCGCCGTGGGGTGCTCGGTTGCCGCGCGCGAGTGTCGAGGCCGCCGGAGCGGACGGCGAGGAGCTCCTGCTTCCCGATGGTCGCCGCGCCGAGGCCCCGGACGTCGACCGGATCGTGTTCGGCCCGGAGCGCGCGCTGACCTACGAGACCGATCCCGAAGCCGCCGCTGCGACGGCGCGAACGTGGATGGGAACGCCCTACCTGTGGGGCGGGAGGACCCGGGATGGAGCCGACTGCTCGGGTCTCGTGCAGGCCGTGTACTCGTTGCACGGCTACCGGCTGCCTCGCGACAGCCGGGACCAGTTCTCCGCATTGCCGCGACTGTCGTCGGAGGAAGAACTCGGCGGGGGCCGGGCCGGTGATCTCTGGTTCTTCGCCTGGGACGGCGGTCCGGTGTCCCACGTCGGCATCCGAATGGCCGACGGCGCGATGATCCACGCCTCGGAGACGCGCGGATGCGTGGCGGTCGATCGCCTGGGGCGAGGGGCGTTCGGCACGCGTCTCCAGCAGGGATTCGTCGGGGCGGTGCGTCCGGGGGCGGTGCGTCCGGGGACGTGACGGACGGGAGGTCCGGTGCCGTCGTCGGTCAGTCGGTCCGAGATTCGAGAACCACGACGGCCATGGCGGATCCCGCCTCGTGCGTCAGGCTGACATGGATGTGGCCGTCGCCGGGATTCCCGACCATCCGGTCGAATGCCGCCCTGGCGCCCCCGTGCAGGACGAGCTGCGGCGGCTCGCCTTCGCTCCCCCGGATCTCGATGTCGGTCCAGCGCATTCCCCGCAGCCCCGTGCCGATCGCCTTTACGAACGCCTCCTTCGCCGCGAAACGCGCGGCGAGACATTCGGCGGGGTCGGGTCGGTCGGCGCAGCGAGCCAGCTCCTGCTCGGTGAAGAGCCGGCGCTCTCCCCGTTCGCCGAAGCGCTCGATCAGCTCGCTGATTCGTCCCGCGTCCACGTGATCGATGCCGACGCCAAGAATCAAGGAGAGCCTCTCTCGAGCAGGGTTCGCAGCCGTCCCTCGGTCTCGAAGATCATGACGTGGCCGGTGACCACGGGGCAATGCCGGTCGGGGGCCGAAACTTGCATGGATTGGCGCCTGCAGGTTGTATCCGTCGGACACGATCGGCAGAATGTCGTCAGTATCGGCGGTTCGAGTTCGCCCGGCAACGCTTGAGAACGCACGCAGTCTGAGGGGATCCCGGGACATGGAAGTATCGGCGGCCCAAAACGGTCCGGTCGCGGA
>CAZOEX010000229.1:0-4131 GCA_964578925.1 uncultured Gemmatimonadota bacterium
GCGCGTGCGCACCCGCTCCAGCTCCAGCAGCCGCCGGACCCGCAGGCGGTGGGCAGCCACGAGAAGCGACACGAGCGCGAGCGCCACGACCGCGAGGAACCAGCCGCGCCGCCACACGGGCGGGGGAACGGTGAAGGCCACGGTGGCGGGTTCCGGCGTCGCCGCTCCGTTCGCGCCCACGGCGCGCACCTGGAAGCGGTAGCGCCCGGGCCCGAGTCCGGCATAGAGGATGGTGCGCTCCGAGTTCGGGCTGCTCCACGCGTCGTCCGCGCCTTCGAGGCGGACCTGGAAGCGAAGCGGCTCGTGGGCGCCGAACCCGAGCCCGAAATACTCGATCCGCACCTGGCGACCCGCTGCCAGACGCACCGGCGCGAGGCGCGTCGCCCCCATCGCGGGTACGGGGAGCGGCACGCCGGCGACGCTCACGCCTCCGATCCGAACCAGGGGCGGGTCCCCGTCGCGTTCGTAGCGCGGCTCGTAGCGCAGCACTCCGCGTTTGTACGGCACCCAGAGCGTGCCGTCGTCGTCGCTGTGGAGGTGGCGGTGGATGTCGGGGAAGCCGAGTCGCTGGACGTGGCCTTCGGCGGGGCGGAACCGCGCGAGCCCGTCGGACGAGCCGAGGTAGATCCACCCGCTCGTGTCCTCACCCAGGGCGCCCCCTTCGACCGGGTCACCCTCCGCGGTCCGGTAGATCCGGAAGCGCGGATCCCCCGCCTCCGGATCGGTGGAGTAGACGACCTGTCGCCCTCCCACCCACAGCCAGCCGCGGCGGTCCACCAGGATCTGAGAACGGTGGCCGACGGGCATCCCGGTGCCCGGAGCGAAGAATCGGAAGTCCCGGCCATCGAACCGGGCCAGCCCCCCGCCCCAGAAGCTGATCCAGAGGGCTCCGGAGCGGTCCTCGGCGAATGCATTTGCCGCCTGGGCCGGAGGCAGCCCCTGCGCGGCTCCGTAGCGACGGAACCGGCCGCTGCTGCGCTCCCAGCGGGTCAGGGGCTCCGTTCCCGGGACCCGCGTGGCGATCCAGACGTCGCCGCGAGCATCCTCGAACAGGCGCCGAATGTCGTCGCCGGCCAGGCCGTCCCTGGTCGTGTATCGCGCGACCGGCTCCGTGTACGCCAGCTCCTCGATCCGGTCCACCGCCGGGAATCGAACGAGACCTGTGCCCGTTCCGACCCACCAGGCACCCGAGCGGTCGAGCAGCGCCGCCCCGTACACGCTGCGTCCGCCAACCCCGGCCAGGGCGGGCAGCTTCGGCCGGACGGCGGTCCAGTGCGCCCCGTCGAGGCGGTGGATGATCGACCTCCCGGAGACTGCGTAGAGATGTCCGTCCGGGCCGCGGAAGATCTTCCGAAGCACTCCCACCAGACCGTCGTCCGTCGTGAAGCGCGTGAACCCACGCCGCTGGACGCGATGCGCCCCGAGCCCCGAGCCGATCCACAGGTCTCCGCCCCGGTCCATCGCGACCGGGCGGTATCCCCCTCCGATCAAACCCCGGGTCTCGGGGAAGTGGTGAAAGCGCCCCCCGTCGAACACGGACAGACCGGCGGCGGAGGCCACCCACAGCCGACCGTCCGGCCTGCGCAGCAGCCCCCGGACCTGGTTTCGACGCCCCTGCGGCCCGCCGCCGGGTCGCCAGCGGCAAGCCGCTCCGGCGGCGTCGGGCAGGCTCGTAGAGCTCCCGGAGCCGCTCGTCGGGATGAAACAGGGCGTGGCCCCTTCGGTCAAGAGTCCGGCGATGGAGCCTCGGACGTCGGCGTGATCAGCCGGCGGCACCCAGACGACGAGCCCGGCTTCGTGCCCCAGCCAGAGCCGGCCGGCCGCATCGGGCTCGATCGCCCAGACGTGATCGGCACCCTGGATCGGCGCGACCGGGATGTGGACCGGCCCCTCCTGTTCTCCCAGGAGCACCAGGCCACCCGAAGTGCCGACCCACGCGCGTCCCGCGCCGTCTTCCGCGATCGACCAGATTTGCAGGCCGTCGTCGGGAAAACCTGGAAGCTCGAGCGAGATGGGCTCGAAGCGCGGCTCGAGGTCCGCCTCCCGGGCGCGGAACAGCCCCCCGTCCGTACCGGCCAGGAGCGTCCCGTCCCGGGTCTCGAACAGGACGTTGACGCGCATGCTGCGCGGGCTGCCGCCCACGGGGAATGCCGTGAACACCCGGCCCTCCGGGCCCGGCACGCCCGCCTCGAGCCTGGCGATCCCGCCGCCGTTGGTCGCCGCCCAGCGGATCCCGGAGCGGGCGTGGAGGAAGTTGTTGACGACCGGGTCCGGCAGGCCGTCCTCCGTCCCGTAGGTGACGAACCGCGACCCGTCGAAGCGGGCGAGCCCGTTCCTGGTGCAGATCCAGAGGAACCCGTCGTGGTCGCTGACCAGGCACAACACGTGGCCGCTGGGCAGGCCGTCCGCCACGGCATACGTGTGGATGATGTGTCGTTGGGCGCCCAATGGGGCGGCGCTGACGAGGACCGCCGCCAGGGCCTTCGCGAACTGGATCAGCCCGATTCTCGTCACATGGTTCGGTTGGCCCCGAGCGCCCACGTGGAACCGCATCCTCACCGACGGATCAGGCGGACCGGGGGAGCAGCGACTTCTCGCAATGCCAGATCTTCAGCGGCACGTCCCCTCCGTCGTCTGGGGATGGTCGACATCGTGCCGACCCGCCGCTCACCGCATTTCTCGTGGAGTCCCGCGGTCCGAAAGCCTTTCTCCCGACTTGACTCTGGGACAACGTGGCCCGGCACGACTTGGTTCGAAAGCTCCAGCACATCCTGCTCGCCTTCTCAACTGCTCGTCAGCACGCCTCCAGGAGCGGGCGGAACGACCGGCCGGGGTGACGATCCCGAGGCAAACGAGAACGTGGCCACCATCCCTTCGTTACGTTAGATAGCCGGACCAGACGATGCACAAGGCTGACGAAGGAGGACGGTGGCCTGATGAGCCTTCACCTCGACGATATGACGGCGGAATCCGGGTAACCGACGTGAGCACGTGAAGACGCACGGGGAAGCCCACGAGGTCGAAGATCACCTGGACCGGATCGCAGAGGCGACCGCCGGCGACGATCGGGTCAGCCTCGAAGAGATTCTCGAGGCCATGGAAGCCGTCTCGTTCGGTTCGCTCCTGCTGGTGGCGGGGCTCGTGACCCTCGTGCCGATCGTCGGCGACATCCCGGGCGTTCCGACGACCATGGGGGTTTTCGTCATCCTCGGATCTTCTCAACTGCTCATCGGCCGCGAGAGCATGTGGCTGCCGCGGTGGCTGCGTGATCGCGGGGTGAAGGGCTCCAGCGTCGAGAAGGCCCTCCGATGGCTGCGCCCCGTCGCCCGCGCGATCGACCGGGTACTCCGCCCGCGCCTCGACATATTCGTTCAGGGAGCGGCCAGGTATGTGATCGCTCTCATCACGCTGCTCGTCGGCGCCGCGATGCCGCTGATGGAGTTCATCCCGTTCAGCGCCAACGCCGCCGGCGTCATCCTCACGACGTTCGGGCTCGCGTTGATGGTGCGCGACGGCCTCCTCGCGCTTCTGACCCTCGGGCTGATCGCGTCCGGCGTCGGCTTCCTGCTGATACGTTTCCTGGCGTAATGAACGAGGCGCATACCTGGTGGACCGCGTGGCGGATCTCGTTCACTGGCTTCGCTGTAATGTGTGAAGCACGAACTGCGTCTCTCTCGGGAGGTTCCATGAAACCTGCAACGCGATCGAAGACCCGGACTCGTACTCTACTGACTGCCTGTCTGATCTCAGCCGTCGCCTCGCTGGCCGTGACCTCACAGCTGTCTGCCCAGTTCACGGTGGGCGCAGCCCTGGTCGGCGACGATATCGATCCGCGCATGCTGAAGGATGCTCCCCAGCACGATATGCCGCCTCCGCCCGGACTGGAGCGGATGTCGGTATCACAGGCGCTACAGGAGTACGCGGTGTCCTGGGTCACCGGCGACGTGCCGAGTGAGGGTGGCGGTGTGAGCGTCCACGTGTTTCATCTGAACCGGGGCGAGGTCGTCGGAAAGTACGGCGGCGGGCAGCCGTACTACATGGAGGAGGAAGAGGAGTTGCAGATGGTGCCCCTCCGAAGGTTCATGCCCCGCGCAGTCCAAACCGGAGGGTTCTCCGATGCCCGGGTCGAGG
>CAZOEX010000230.1:0-4125 GCA_964578925.1 uncultured Gemmatimonadota bacterium
GCGTCATACTGTTGAGACAATACCGGCACGCAGTGGGCGGCGTGATCTGGGAAGTGGCGGCCGGGAAGCTCGACGGCGAGGAATCGCCCGAAAGCTGCGCCCGGCGGGAATTGCGGGAGGAGACCGGCATCGAGGCCGCGAAGCTCCAGCCGCTGACGACCCTGTTCACGACGCCCGGGTTCACGGACGAGCGCATTCACCTGTTTTTCGCCACCGGGCTGGTGTTCGGGGCGCCGGACCGTGAGGGGCACGAGTTCATCGACGTGCGGACCGTGGACCTGGAAGCCGCTCTAGCCATGGTGGAACGGGGCGAGATCGGCGACGCGAAGACCGTCGCCTGCCTGCTGCTCACGGCGCGCCGGTTCGCGGGGAAGCGAGCGGGCCCCGAGTGACCCGCCCCTGTGCGCATCCGGCTGACGCCGGTATATTGTCGGCGTGGGAGGACGTGCGGAGGATGTGAGAGCGCTTCGGCGCTCGAAGACAGGAGCGATTGAATGGCGAAAATTCGACTGCGGAAACAGACGGCTCCCGCCGAGCACGTATCGCGTGCCGAGCTGCGCGATTACGACGACGCGGAACTCGTTGCGGCGTATCTCGACGGTACGCGCCTCGCGTTCCAGGAGCTGGCCGATCGGTATCACACGCGGCTGCTCAACTTCATCTATCGGACGATCGGAGACCGCGATCGGTCCGAGGATCTCGTGCAGGAGACCTTCGTGCGGGTGTACCGGCATCTGCACCGGTTCGACCCGACGAAGAAGTTCTCGACCTGGATCTACACGATCGCGAGCAATCTGGCGAAGAACGAGCTGCGCAATCGATCGCGCAGTCCGATGGTGCTCTTCCAGGCCATCAAGAAGAACTGGGAGGCCGATCACCGGCCGCTCCAGTGGGAGGACACCTCGTTCTCGCCGGACGATCTCTACCGGAAGCGGCATCTACGCGAGAAGGTGGAGGACGCGGTCGCCGAGCTGCCCGAGCATCATCGGGTCGTGTTCGTGCTCCGCGAGCTGGACGGGAAGACATACGAGGAGATTTCAGAGATCACGGGTGTGACGCTGGGCACGGTGAAGTCGCGGCTCAACCGCGCGCGCAACCGCTTCGCCCAGATCATCGCGCCCATGCTCGAATAACCGCGAGTCGGCCGGTTCGCCGGCCGCGTATGAGCGGGCGAAGCCGTTCGAGCGGAGCATGGAGTGACGAAACGGCGGCCCGCGGGCCGCCGTTTTCGTTTCGGCCCGTCCGAAACGCCGGAACTCGCATTTCACGCGGGCGTATTATTGCGCCGCGACCACGGGACCGCGTGGCGACGAAGCGCCACGGGCGACAACGATCACCTCGGAGTTGACGCGGGCAATCGATGCAGTGCACAGGCTTTCTCCAGGAATACACCGACTTTCGGGATGGGCGGCTCGCCCCGGACCGTGAGGCGGAGCTCCGGGCCCACATGGAGGCCTGTCCCGCCTGTGAGCGCTACGATCGGGTGCTGAGCAGCGGCATCGAGCTGCTCTCCGAGCTTCCGGAGCCCGATCCGTCGGACGACTTCATGCCCCGGCTCCAGCATCGCCTCTACAACGTCGACCAGGGTGTGCTCGACACGTCCTCGAATCGCTTCCTCGGAAGCGCCGCGCTCGTCGCGGTCGCCGCGGTCGGTCTCCTCGCGCTCTTCTGGCTGCCCTTCGCCGCCACCGTGCCGGTCGAAGTCGAGCTTCCCGCCGTTGCCGCCGAGCGCCCGCCGGAACAGCTTGTGACGAACGAAGAGCAGGTTCCGTCGCTTCTCAGATCCGGCCCGTTCGTGCAACCGGCCAGTCTGCTCGACGAGCCCCGGCAGGAATCGTTTCTCGACGGCGAACGTCAATGGTATCCCCCCAGACAGCAGAGTCCGAGGGTCTTCCTGACCGCAGACCTGCGATAAACGCGATGCGCGGTCCGCGTCGCGGTCCGCCCGCAGCCTCATGAGCCTGGCGGCCGACCGGCGGCTCGATCGGATTCTCGAGCAGGGCGACGTGGCGGGCGCCTTCTTCTTCCACGGCCAGGCCGGGCGTCTGCGCGACGACGCGGCCCGCCGGCTGGCGGACGCCGCCGCGGATCCGGGAACCCGGGACTTCAACCTCGACACCTTCCACGGAGCGGACGTGACCCCGGAAGCCCTCGCGTCGGCGCTGGCGATGCCCCCCGTCATGGCGCCCCGGCGGGTCGTCCTCCTCTTCGACGCCGAGAAGCTGACCCGCACCGGGCGCACGGTCGTGGAAGAGACCCTCGAGAAGCTACCCGACGACGTCACCTTCATCGTCACGGCCACGATCCCCGACCGGTCGAAGGCCGCCTTCTACCGGAATCTGAAGTCGAACGCCATCGCGCTGGAATGGAAGGCGCCGCGTGACGGCGAGATCCCGGGGTGGCTGATCGAGCGGGCCCGGGATCGTTTCGGGCTTCGGTTGGAGTCCGACGCCGCCCAGGCCCTCGCCGACGCGGTGGGCGCCGAGCTGGGAATCCTCGACACGGAGCTCGAAAAGCTCGCCGCCGCGGCAGAAGAGTCGATCGACCGACCGCTCGTGGAGGCGCTCGTCCCGAACGTGCGCGAGATCAATCGGTGGCAGTGGGTCGACGACGTCGCGGCCCGCCGCTACGCGAAGGCGCGCCGCCAGCTGCCCGACCTGCTGGCCACACCGGGGGAGAGCGCCGTCGGTCTGCTGATCGCGCTCATCGAGCAGCACCTTCTCGTCGGCGTGGCGGTCGACGGCGGAGCCGGCCAGGTCGGCCGCACGCTCGACCGGATGGGCAAGCGCTTCCTGAAGTGGAAGTCCCGTACGATCGCATCGGCGGCCAGCGCGTGGACCGCATCGGAGGTCGACGCCGCCATGGTCGCGCTGAACCAGGCGGATCGCCGCGCCAAGACGGGCGGGTCGGATCGGGAGGCCATGGAGGAGCTCCTGCTCCGGCTGGAGGTCGAGCGCGACGTGGCGAGCGGTCGGAGTCGGGCATGAGGGCGCCCCCGGGAGGGACGGCCGTGGTCGTCGCCGCGGCGTTCGCGGCCTGGACCGCACACCCGGCCGGAGCCCAGGAAGGCCCGGGCGAGCCGGTCGCGCTGGACACCATCGAGGCCGCGGCCGACCGGGGTGACGTCGACGCCGCCCGAGCGGCGCTCGACGCGGTCCTCGATTCCGCGGCCGGCGCCCGACGGAGCGCGCGATTCGACTATCTGGTCGGGCGTCTCTCGCCGGATCCCGATTCGGCGAAGGTGGCCTTCCTGCGCGCCGCGATCGAAGGCGAGGGCGAGTACGCCGCCCGGGCTCGCTTCAGGCTGGCCCAGCTGGAGCTCGCGCGCGGAGACCACGAGCGGTCGGCGGAGCACCTCGGCCGTCTGCGCCGCGACGATCCCGGGGGTGCGCTCGTTCCGATCTCCTGGGTGTGGAGCGCCCGCGTGGCGGAGGCGGCCGGCGACGTGAATGCGGCCTGCGCGGCCTGGGCGGAGGCGCTGGAGACCCTCCGCGGCGAACATCCCGCGATCGACGAGGCGCGTCAGGGCCGCTCGCGCTGCGAGGAATCGGCGCGTCAGCCCGGCGAGGTCGAGACATTCACCGTGCAACTCGGTGCCTTCGGCTCCGAGGAAGCGGCGCTGCGCCTGCGCGACGGCGCGGCCGACGTCGGCGCCGCCGTGCGAGTCGAGGGTCCGTCGGGCGCCGTGCGTGTCTACCGCGTGCGATCCGGTCGGTTCGGTTCGCGGACGGACGCCGAACGGCTGGCGGACCGCTTCCGCCGGCAGGGCTTCGAGGCGATCGTCGTGCCGGAGGAACCATGAGTCCGGCGACCGCGCACACTCCGCTCATCCGGCAGTACCTGGAGGTGAAGTCCCGGCACCCGGATTCGCTCCTCTTCTTCCGCGTGGGCGACTTCTACGAGATGTTCTTCGAGGACGCGGAGGAAGGCAGCCGTCTGCTCGGTATCACGCTCACCTCCCGCAACAACGGAAGCTCCGACGTGCCGCTGGCCGGCGTTCCGGTGAAGGCCGTGGACGAGTATCTGCCGCGGCTCGTCCGGGAGGGTCGGCGAGTGGCGAACTGCGAGAAGGACGAGGACGCGTCGCAGCCCGACTGCCTGTAGCGGCGCTAGGTGACCTAGAAC
>CAZOEX010000231.1:0-4119 GCA_964578925.1 uncultured Gemmatimonadota bacterium
CGCGCGCGCCACGCCGGCCGCGCCGGCGACGCATCCCAGGCCGAAGATCGGCGTCCGCTTCACGTCGGGGCGAAGACCGAGGCGATTCGCGAGGCCGGCGTCGAGCGACGGCGTCGCGACGCCCGTGACCGAGACGAAGAAGACGTGGTCGACGTCCGTCGTCTCGAGGCCGGCCGCGGCCAGGCCGTCGCGCACCGCGCGCTCGCCGAGGTCGAGACCGGAGCGGATGAAGGCGTCGTTGGTGTCGGTGAAGGTGCGCAGGTCGCGGTATTCCTCGATCGGCAGGGCGAGATGTCGTCCCGCGACCTGTACGTTGCGATGCAACCGAGCCAGCCGCCGCGGGTCGAGCCCGGTTCCCCCGAACGCGAGCTTCAGGGCCGCGCTCAGCGTCTCCTGGTCGTACCAGTTCTCGGGCAGGGCCCGTCCGACAGCGGCGATCCGCGCACCCGTGTCGATCGAGCCGTCAATCCGTCTCGAGGAGAGATTCGACGAGACCCTCCCGGAAGTCGGACCCGGGGGCGAAGTAGCCGCCGAGCACGGCGAGCCGGCGATGGGAGCCCACATCCGTCTGGTCGAACAGCGTATCGCCGACAGCGGAGATGTACACGGTTCGAAGCGAGTCGCCGCGTACGCGCTGCAGCATTCGATCGCCCGACAGGATGCCGCGGTCCTCGAGAAAAGCGTACCAGGCGGGCAGGTCCTGCGAGATCCCCTCGAACTGCTCCCGGCTGATCAACCCGCCCTCCTCGGCGCGGCGGAGGTTGTCGCGAATCCCCTCGAGAAAGCGGTCGAGTCCGACGTCTCGGAGGAACTCGAGGCGGGTCAACGCGTCGCGGGCCTCGAACGCGATCGCCGCCACCGAGTCGGCCAAATCGTTCGGCGGGGACGACCCGGAGGACGCCGCAACGAGCGAATCGAGACGAGTCGCCGTCTCGGGTCCGAAACGGACCTCGAGTCGCAGGACGTCGACCTGGAAGATCGACTTCTCCAGGAGCATCCCCATACGGGCGTTCGATCCCGACGCGAGATTCTCGTCGATGGCCTCCGGCGCCTGCGCGGGGAGCGGTTCGACGAGACCGAGAACGCCGAATACGCATGCCGCGAGTGACGCGAGGACGCGCTGTGGGGACAGGGGATACCTCCATCGACATCGGACTTTCCGGTTCATGCTCTGGGAACAACGTCGACGGCGCGCGGGTTTCCTCGAAAGCCGAGTGTCGGGCCGCCGAGCACCTTCCTATACTCCAGCGCATGAAACGATATGATGCGAATGCCGTTGCCGCCATCGTCGCTACCGTGATCATACCCTTCCTGATTCTGGCCTTCTGCTTGCTCCTGCTGCCGCCCGGCGCCTCCGCGCAGGAGGCGGAGACCCCGCGTCTCGAATACGAGGGGGCGATCGCCACCGGGCTCGCCCTGCGTCGGCTCGGCCACACCGGCCGGGTGCTCCACATCGGCGCGCACCCGGACGACGAGAACACCGCCCTGTTCTCTCCCCTGGCCCTCGGGCGCGGAGCCGACGTCGCCTACCTGTCGCTGACCCGGGGCGAGGGCGGGCAGAACGGCATCGGGCCGGAGCTCGGCGCGGCACTCGGTCTGATCCGTAGCGAGGAGCTGCTCGCGGCCCGCCGGCTGGACGGCGCGGGACAGTTCTTCACGCGCGCCATCGACTTCGGCTTTTCGAAGACGGCGGAGGAGACGTTCACGCACTGGCCGCGCGACTCGCTGCTCGCCGACATCGTTGCCGTCATCCGGCGCTACCGCCCGGACGTCGTCGTCTCGGTGTGGAGCGGAACGCGGCGAGACGGTCACGGCCAGCACGAGGCGTCGGGGCTTCTGTCGCACGAAGCGGTGCGGGCCGCGGGAGATCCGGACCGTTACCCCGAGCAGATCGCGGCCGGGCTGCGGCCGCACGCTCCGGCCCTCTACTACTGGTCGGCCCGCTACGGGGACGACGGCCCCGACGTGGAGCTGAACACCGGGGAGCTCGATCCCCTGCTCGGTCGCTCGTACCACCAGATCGCGATGGCGAGCCGGAGTCGGCACCGCAGCCAGGACATGGGCGTCCCGCAGGCGCCGGGACCCCGCCGCACCGCGTTCGACCGCATCGATCCGTATGACGTGCCGGAGGTCGTGATGCGCTCGGGAGAGCGGCCCCGGCGGCAACTCGAAGGGCGCTCGAGACTCGCCGGCTCGCTCTTCGCGGAAGTCGATACTTTGCTTTCCCAGCGAGCGGAGACGGCTGGAGCTTCCGGGGCCGCGCAGCATCTGTTCGCCTACGAGTCGGCCGTGTTCGGCACGGTGCGCGACAATTACGAGGCCCTCGCGCCGTGGAGCGTCCTGCCGTCACTGCTCGTGGCCACCGATCGACTCGATGCGGCTCGCGAGGCCGTGGACGAGCTGGCGGACGGAGAGGCGTCCGGCCCCTTCGGCCCGGACGCCGAAGCCCTCGAGGCACTCCGCTTTCACATCGACGCCGAACGGCGTGACCTCCGGGATGCGATCCTGAATGCCGCGGTGCTCCAGGTCGACGCCGTGGCGGATGAGGAGTTGATCGTGCCCGGACAGACGTTCGGGCTGGAACTGTCGGCGTGGAGCGGAAGCGCCGCCGGGGCGTACGTCCGGATGGAGCCCCTCCTCCCGGCCGGCTGGAGCGCCTGGCCCGCCGATTCCGGGGAAGCGGCGTCCCGCGGCCAACCGGGAATCCGCGCCGAGCCGGCGACGCACGAACTCCAGCGCGGCGACCGCGTCGTGAGCCGCTGGACGGTACACGTGCCCGGCGACGCCGAGCTCACGGCGCCGTACTTCCTGGGGTCGGAAGGCGGTCCAGGCATGGAGACTCGCGGCGGGGATGCCGATCTCTACGCCTGGCCCGACGATCGCTCGGTCCGTGCCCTCCCGTTCGCCGAAGACCAGGTCCGCGGTCGCTTCGTCGTGGAGTTCCGGCCGGTGGTGGCGCGGGTTCCCGGCGCGGACCATCCGGACGCCGCCGACACGGATCGCTCGCCGGACGTGGCCTTCGAGGTAACGAGAGACGCCGCGTTCGTCGGCCTCGACGCGCGGAGCGGGGAGTTCCGCCGGCCCGTGCGGATCGTGCCGCGGGTCTCCCTGCGTCTCGACCCGGAGCTCGTCGTACTCCCTGCGAACGGCGATCGGAGCCTCGGCTTCGGCGTCCGCCTCCTCGGCGAGACCCCGGGCGGCGTGACGGGGACGCTGCGGCCCGCGGTGCCGGAGGGCTGGACGGCGACTCCGGCCTCGACCGAGGTCGCGTTGCCGGACGAAGGGGAGGAGCGCTCCGTTCGCTTCGAAGTCACGCCCCCCGCGGGGCTCTCGGCCGGCGAGTACCGGATCGGAGCGATCTTCGACGCGCCGGGATGCGGCGGCGAGACTCCGTGCGCGGCACTCGATACATATGCCCACGGCTACGAGCTGATCGACTATCCGCACATCGATCCGCACCACCTCTACCGCCCGGCCGAGTCCCGCATCCGGGTGCTCGACGTGCGGGTCGCCGAGGTACGGGTCGGCTACGTCGCCGGCGTCCCCGACGGCGTCCCCGAGGCGCTCGACCAGCTGGGCGCCAGCTGGGAGGAGCTGGACGAGGAGGCTCTGGCCGAGGGTGACCTGTCGCGCTTCGACGTCATCGTGACCGGCACTCGTGCCTACGAAGTCCGGCCCGACCTGGTGACGCACAACCATCGACTCCTCGATTGGGCGCGGGACGGCGGCGCCCTCGTCGTACAGTACAACAAGTACCCGGCGCTCGAGGGCAGCTACGCGCCCTGGCCCGTCACGATCGACAGGCCGCACGGCCGGGTGACCGACGAGACCGCACCGGTGGACGTGCTCCGGCCGGATCACCCGATCTTCAACACGCCGAACCGAATCGGGGCGGCCGACTGGGCTGGCTGGGTGCAGGAACGCGGTCTCTACTTCTGGGAGAGCTGGGCAGGACCCCTCGAGCCGCTGGTCGCGATGCACGACCCGGGCGAAGAGCCCCTCGAGGGCGCCTTGCTCGCCGGGCCGCTCGGCGAGGGCACCTACGTCTACTCCGCCCTCGCCCTCTTCCGGCAGCTTCCCGAGGGCGTGCCCGGCGCGTACCGCCTGCTGGCGAACCTG
>CAZOEX010000232.1:0-4097 GCA_964578925.1 uncultured Gemmatimonadota bacterium
GCTCGCCCCGGGTCGGGGACTCCTCGTCCAGGTCGATCACGCCGATGGCGTCGGATCCGCCGTTCACGTTGAGTAGCGCGACGTAGGCGAGCTTCTCCCGCGGCGCCTCCGCGGCCAGCGAGGGTGACGCGTAGAACGTCGGGTCCGGCTTCCAGGTTGATTTCGTTGCTTTCATTGGTCCGTATTCTCCCGCAATCGATGTCTTCGTCTCGTCGAGTCGCGGAAGGTCTCCGCGACCTGGTGTCGATCGGGGATGCGTGAACGACGGCGGAAGGGTGACATCGTCGTCACCTCGTCGACGCCTTCCCAGGACTAGACGGTGGTCACATTCATCGAGCCGACCTGACGTGGCGCGGCTGCGATGCTTGCCGCGCCGGAAGTAGGCGGTGATCTTCCGCCTCATGAGCCAACAGCCGGCATACCAGCGCTTCTTCGCCGAGCTGAAGCGCCGCCGCGTCTTCCGCGTGATGGCCGTGTACGGGGTCGTCGGGTTCGTGATCCTCCAGGTCACCGAGCTCGCGGTGCCGGCCCTGCTGCTGCCCGAGTGGACCTACCGCTTCGTCGCTCTGCTCCTCGTTCTCGGATTCCCCGTGGCGATCGTCCTCACCTGGGCGTTCGAGCTCACGCCAGACGGTGTACGCCGAACCCGCGGCGCGACGCCGGAAGAGATCGCGGAGATCACCTCGGCACCCGTCTCGAAGCGATGGCCGATCGGGCTGGCGGGGCTCGGGGGCGTCCTCCTTTTCGGCCTGGGCGCCTGGTGGATATTCGCCGCCCCGGAGCAGGCGGATTCGGATGGGTACGACTCGCTCGCCGTGTTGCCGCTCGATATGCGTGTCGCGGGTGCGGCCGACGAGGAGACACGCCTGTTCGCCGACGGGATGCACGACGAGTTGCTGACCCGACTCCAGCGGATCCCGACGCTGCGCGTGACGTCCCGCACGTCGGTGGAGCAATACCGGGGGACCCGTCGCAACGTGAGGGACATCGCCGACAGCCTCGGCGTGGGCTACGTAGTTGAAGGGGCCGTCGATCGCGTGGGCGACCGCATCCGCGTCCACGTGCAGCTCATCGACGCGGAAGCGGACCGGCACGTCTGGGCGAACACGTACGACGAGACGATGACGCTGGAAAACCTGTTCGGCATTCGAGACGACCTAACGCGCCGGATCGGCAGCGCGCTGGAGGCGGAGCTGTCGCCCGAGGTCGAAGCGAGAGTGGCCGAGCGTCCGACGGACGACCCGGAGGCGTTCAACCTATACACGCAGGGCCGACATCTGTGGGCCCGAGGCTCCAGGGACGACGTCGAGCAGGCGGTCGAGCTGCTGCAAGAGGCGGTCGAGCGGGACCCGGAGTTCGCCCTCGCCCACGCGGCGCTCGCCCGTGCCCACCTCCGGTTGCTCGACTTCGCGTATGCCCCTCGGGAGGAGACGCTACCCCCGGCCCGGGCGGCGGCCGAGCGGGCGCTGCGGCTAGATCCGAACCTGGCCGACGCGCTCGCTGCCCGGGCGATGATCGACCGGGAGGAACGCGATCTCGTGGCGGCGCGAGAGGGACTCGAACGGGCCGTAGAACTGAATCCCAGCCACGCGGACGCCCGTGCGGAGCTCGGCGAGCTGTATAGAGACCTCGGCTACGAGTACCGTGCGCTCGAGCAGCTGCGCCTGGCCCAAGACCTGGATCCGCTATCCCCCGACATTGGCGTCGAACTGGCGGAGGCGCTGGCCGACGCCGGCAGACCGTCGGACGCGATGGAGCAGATCTCGAAGACCGTGGAACTCCACCCGGAGCACGAGCCCACTGTCGGCCGGCTCGCCCTCGGGCTCCTCTTCGTCCTGGGTCGCCCCGACGAGTCCGTCGAAGTGCTCCGACAGTTCCTCCGGAGAAACCCACATTCCATCTGGGCGAACAGTATTCTACCGTTGGCTCTCATGGGAGACGGCCAGAGGGAGGCAGCGCTGGAGCAGGCGCGGAAGGCCGTCGAGCTGCTGCCCGACGACCAGCCGTCGCACACGTCTCGATCCGACGTTCTGCGCATGTCCGGCCGCTTCGAGGAGGCCGTGGCCCCAGCGCGCGAGGGGGTGCGGCTCGCCCCACAGAATCGGTGGCCCCGGGCCGTGCTCGCACAGAGCCTGCTCGCCGCGGCGGACACCCTCGGTGCCATGGCCCAGTTGGACACGGCCGCCACGCTTCCGGGGTGGGTCTCCAGCATCCCGCTTCCGTTCGGCGTCCCCGGGCTCATGTTTCGCGCCGGGAGCGTGGAGAGAGCCGTCGCGGCCATGCGACAGATCTCCCGGAACGAACCCGAATCCGTCGGGGCGCATGCCCGTGTAGCGCGCTTTCTGTTCCTCACGGCTCCGTGGGCCGATCATCCGCCTCAGGCCTCACTCGAGGCGTTCGAAGCTGCGCTCGAGTTGTCGCCCACCGATGCCGAGGCGCTCTGGTGGTATGGTCGGACGCTGCGCGAGCTCGGGCGGACCCGGGAGTCTCTGGAGCCCTTCGAGCGAGTGGTCGGGGATCGTCCCGAATCGTTCCGGGCGCGGTCCCGGCTCGGTTGGGAGCTGCTGATCGGACAGCGCGATCCGGCGGCGGCGGGCGTAGAGTTTCGGCGTGCCCTCCGGACGAATCCGCGGGACGCGTCGTCGCTCTGGGGGCTCGCCCGGGTCTACGCCAGCGCCAGCCGGGTCGACTCGGCCTACGCCGCCGGGGCCCGCGCGAGCGAAGCCTGCTGGAGCCTTTCGTGTGAGTACGCCGGCCAGATCCGCCTCGCTTGGCTCCACGCCCTGGCCGGCGACGACGAGGGCGCACAGGAGCTGCTTCGTGAGCCCGAGCCGATGCGGGATCATCCCGACCGGTACGAATGGCTGCCCGCCATCGCGGCCGTCTACGCGGAGCTGGGGGACCACGACACCGCGTTCGACTACCTCGAGCGCGCCCACGACGTGCGGTCCCCGGGCCTCCTCGAGCTGAAGATCGAGCCGTGGTTCGATCCGCTGCGAGAGGATCCGCGATTCGACGATCTGCTCCGGCGCCTGGAACTCGACTGAGGCACATGGCGGACGAATTGGAACGCGGAGGGAATCCCGAAGCGGACGTCCTGCCGGAGCTCCTTCGGGATGCCGCCACGCGCGCCGGCCACTACCTGGGTGAGCTCGAACAGCGCCGCGTCTTTCCCGACGCGGAAGCACTCTCGGGTCTGGCGGCCTTCGACGAGCCTCTTCCCGAGGGCCCGGTAGACCCCGCGTCGACGCTCGCGCTGCTCGATCGGGCGGGCTCGCCGGCGAGCGTCGCCACCGCAGGACCGCGCTACTTCGGCTTCGTGACCGGTGGCTCGCTCCCGGCGACCGTCGCGGCGAGTTGGCTCGCCGCGGCCTGGGACCAGTGCGCCGGCCTGCGGCCGCTCTCGCCGGTCGGCGTGAAGTTGGAAGAGGTGGCTCGCGGCTGGCTACTGGACCTTCTCGGACTTCCGGCGTCCGCGTCCGTCGGGTTCACGACCGGTGCCACGGCGGCCAACTTCACCTGCCTGGCGGCGGCGCGACATGCGGTGCTCGAGCGCCGAGGCTGGAACGTGGAAACACAGGGGCTCTTCGGCGCCCCGGAGATTCGCATCGTGGTCGGCGCCGAGGTTCACGCAAGCGCGCTCAAGGCCCTCGGAATGCTCGGACTGGGCAGGGAACGCGTGGAGCGCGTTCCGGTCGACCGCCAGGGCAGGATGCTCGCCGATGCGCTGCCGGCGCTGGACGACTCGACGATCGTCTGCATCCAGGCCGGCAATGTGAACACCGGCGCCTTCGATCCGGCAAAGGAGATCTGCGCCGCGGCCCGCGATGCCGGCGCCTGGGTGCACGTCGATGGCGCCTTCGGCCTGTGGGCGCTCGCCTCGCCGGAGCTCCGCGATCTCGCGACCGGGGTCCCGGAGGCCGATTCCTGGGCGGCCGACGCCCACAAGTGGCTGAACGTGCCCTATGACAGCGGTCTCGCCTTCTGCCGGCATCCCGACGCGCACCGAGCCGCGATGACGATCGTCGCTCCCTACCTGTTGCCGACGGCCGAGCCGGAGCCCAACCACTACGTGCCGGAGATGTCGCGCCGGGCGC
>CAZOEX010000233.1:0-4089 GCA_964578925.1 uncultured Gemmatimonadota bacterium
GGCTCGCGGGAATCGGCACGACGCTCGCCCTCTCTCCCGTCGTCGCCGTGCTGCCTGTGCTGGGTGCCGGCACGGCCGTCGTATTCGGCATCGTGGTTGGACGCGCGGTCCGAAAGGGCCAGCGGGAAACCCGCCTGCTGCCCTGAGACGATCCGGCGTCTCGCCACGTTTCTTCCGCTATACATCCGACGCTCCCCCCGCCTGCCTGACGAGCTCCGTCAGCGAATCCGGCGGAGCCAGCTCCAGCTGCTCCTGCAGCCGGTCGCGAAACCGACCGAAGACCCGGACGACGGAAGCAGTGTCCCCCCGGTCTGCGAGGAGCGATACGAGCCGCTCGACCGCGTCCACGCGCAGCGGCTCGATGTCCTCGGCACGACGAAGGAAGGCCTCGGCCGCACGGTCGTCGTCTCCCGCAATGGCCTCGGCCGCATCGAGCGCGGCGCGATAGGCTCGCTCCCGATAACGGGTCCGTCGACGGTCCACCCATCCTTCGAACGGCCGGGAGTCGACGGGGTGCAACCCCTTCAGGAAGGAACCTCCATAACTTTCAACGGCGCGACCGAACTGACCCTCCGCCAGCGCGTCTTCGAAGGCGGCCACGTCCGACGTGAACTCGTCCCCGGAGAGCCCGATCGACTCCTCGCCCTGGCCGTAGATCACCTCCTCGCCGAGGTCCTTGCGGAGACGGGAGAGGGTCGTGCTGAGCGCAGAGCGAGCGCCAGTGGGAGAACTCTCGGGCCAGAGGATCGAGACGATCTCCTCGCGACGGACCGGGCCTGATCGCTGGTGGGCCGCAAGGTACGCCACGAGCGCGAGGCGCTTGGGCTGGTCGAGCAACGTGTTCAGCCGCTCGCCGTCTCGCCGGCGGAGATCGATGGTCCCGAACATCCGGAAGCTCAGCACGGACGAGCTTCGCGTCTATGGGCAAGAGGTGCCGCGTCGACCGACGCCTGTGCGAGCCCGGTGCGCGAGCTGTGCGATTCTTGTGCGACCACCCGATCAAAATTACGGACGTGATACAAGGCGTCAAACTTCCACCGAGAATGGAGGTCTTGCATGTCGAACTGGAGAAGTCTCGTCCCGGTGGCTCTCGCGTCCGTCATGCTCTCAGGAGGAATGTTCGTCTGGGGCTGTGAGCAGCCCGGGAGCCCCGCCCAGTCCGAGGCCGCGCAGCAATCCGAGGCTCCGCGGCAATCCGACGCCATGTTGAAGGGAGGCGCGAGCCATGAGCTCGCCCAGGTGCGGCGGGCCACCGCCCGGTACCAGGACACCCGGAAGGCTGCCGCCGACGGTTATGAGCAGTTCTCGCCCCACGTCCCGAACATGGGCACTCACTACCTCACGAGATCGGCGATCGGCGTGGGGGGAAGCTCGGCTCTGGACCACGATCTCGATCGGATGGAACCGGAGATCCTGGTCTACGTAAACGACGCTTCCCAAAGCCGGCAGATGCGTCTCGTCGCGGCGGAGTACGCCGTCCCGAAGGACGGGGCGACGCCGCCCCAGGAGGCCGTGGAGCTGTTCTCCGCCGCGGGCGCCAGCGAATGGCACGTGCATCCGAGCGTGCACGAGTTGCCACTGTCCGACGCGTGGACGGTCCACGGAGAATGTCACTACGAGGGCGGGCTTGGCGTCTTTCTCGTTGAAACCCCCGCCGGAGACTTCGTCCTGTGGACGCCTCCGACCGGCGCGTTCGGCAGCTGGAGCGGAACGGTGGCGCCGGACCAGTGCCCCACATCGCTCGGCGGCGACCCTCTGCCGCCGCTCCTGATCGGCCACGGCAAGTGGTGGACACTCCACACGTGGGTCTGGATGCCGAACCCTGATGGTGTCTTCCATCCCACGAACCCCCGGGTTTCCGGCTGACGCATCGAGATCCTCGCGTTTCCGGCCGGGCGCCCGGATCGTGTGCACCGCGTCTCGCTGGCACTCCAACGGGTTGGCAGAGACCGCGACCGGGCGCCCCGCCATTCCGTCTCCCGGGTCTTGTAGAGGCACGGCCTGACAGAGCTCGGTGACGAGGCAGGTTTCGGCGCTCAAGACTCCACCTGGTCCTCATCCTCCTTGACCGCGTCCCAGATGCGGTCGAGCGACGCCAGCCCGGCCGTCCGCATCTCGAGCCCTTCGCGGAGTGCCCGCTCGGCCACGCGGCGAAATCGCCGCGCGAACTTGTCCGTCGCGCGCTCGAGAGCCGTCAGCGGGTGAACACCGGCCAGGCGGAGCACGTTCACGGCTGCGAATAGCACATCACCAGCCTCGTCTTCCACCGCGGCGTCCGACGGGGGGTGCTCGGGTCCGTCGAGGAGCGATTCGAGCTCCGCGGTTTCCTCCCGCAGCTTGTCGAGCGCGCCCGAGGGGTCCGGCCAGTCGAATCCGACCGCGGCCGCGCGCTCCTGCACGCGGAACGCCCGGCTCAGTGGCTCGAGATGCGCCGGGACGCCCTCGAGAAGCTCCGCGTCCCGACCCTGGCCAGCGTCGCGCTCCGCCCGCTCATCCGCCTTGAGTCTCTCCCAGTCGGGCGGCTCGTCCGCATCCCCGTAGACGTGCGGATGGCGCGCCTCCATCTTTTGCTCCAGTTCGTCCACGACCTCGGGGCCGCAGAACGAGCCACGCTCCTCGGCCAGAACGACCTGGAAGGCCACGTTCAGCAGAAGATCGCCGAGTTCTCCCGACAGAGCGTCGTCGTCGCCGTGACGGACGGCGTCCGCGACCTCGTGGGCCTCCTCGAGCAGGTAGGGGACGAGCGACGCCGGCGTCTGGCGGGCGTCCCACTCGCAATGCTCCCGCAGGTAGCGGACGAGGGCCAAAACGCGCCCCAGGGACTCGTCTCCGGGGTCCGCGCGTTCGAGGTGAAGTGATTCGACGCCAGGCCTTTTCGCGTCAGGCGATTCGCTTGAAATCTGTTGCTCCTCGGTGAGGGGTCCGGTATACTAGCCCGCTTGAAAACCATGCCGATCGAACCGATGCGGCGCGCCTGGATGGAGGTCGACTGCCGCGCGCTGAGAGCCAACTATACCACCGTCACCCAACGTATCCCCGCCGGGTGCCGGATGCTCCCCATGGTGAAGGCCGACGCATACGGGACCGGGGTCGCGCTGGCCGTTCGGAGCCTGGCGCCCCTGGGGCCTCATGCTTTCGGGGTCGCCACGGTCGACGAGGCCACGGAGTTGCGAAGCGAGGGGTGGAACGGTCGGGTCGTGGTGTTCACGCCCGGTCTGCCGGCTGATGTCGATCGGATGCTGGCGGATCGACTGGAGCCGGTGATCGGTGGGGTCGAGCCCCTTCGGGCCGCTGCCGGAGTCGCGCGGACGCGAGACGGCCTGCTCCGGGCGCATCTGGAGATCGATACGGGGATGGGCCGGTTCGGCTTTCCCTGGAACCAGACGACCGATTGGATTCCGGCGCTGCGGACCGAGCTGGCCGAGGGAAGTGTGGACGTCGTCTCCACCTTCACGCATTTCCATTCGGCGGAGACGGACGAGGTCGCCACGCGCGAGCAGTGGAATCGGCTGGAGGAGGTGCTGGAGGCCATGGACGCGGCCGGAATCGACTACGGCCTCACGCATGCGGCGAACAGTGCGGCGGCTCTGGAGTACTCCGGCGTGGCGGCCGACATGGTTCGGCCGGGCATCTGGCTGTACGGAGCTCGAGTCGGGGGCCGGCGCCCGGAACCGGTCGTGGCGGTTCGAGCACGGGTGCTCGCCGTCCGCGATGTAGCGGCCGGAAGCACGGTCAGCTACGGCGCCACGTGGACAGCCCCGGCTCCGGCACGGCTGGCCACACTGGGCATCGGATACGCGGACGGCTTGCGCCGTGGCCTGAGCGGGCGGTCGCGGGCGCTGGTGCACGGTCGACCGGCGCCGGTTCGAGGCGTGATCACCATGGACTCCACGGTGATCGACGTGACCGGACGCGACGACGTGAAGCCGGGAGACGTGGCCACGTTGCTGGGTCGCGACGGTGACGAGGAGATCACGCCGGAGGAACTGGCGGAGGCGTGCGACACGATCGCCTACGAGATTCTGACCGGTTGGAGCCAGCGAGTGCCGAAGATCGGGATGGATGGGGACGAATAGAGCGAGGATGGTC
>CAZOEX010000234.1:0-4060 GCA_964578925.1 uncultured Gemmatimonadota bacterium
GAGACCTTCCCCTACCTCGCGGAGCCGCATCGTGGCTGACGCGTCCACGATCCGCCTCCTCCTCGTCGGAGGCCTGGCGGCGGTCGTCGCCACCGCCACCTTCGGCCTGGAGCGCGACGCGGAGGGAAGCGCGGCACCGACGGTCGCTGAAGTGCTGGAGTTGAACATCGCGGAGTACGAACGGCGATACGAGGGTCCGTACGACCTTCTGATCGGCAGCCGGTTGGCGGCCGCATACGCTACGCGTTTCTCCGCGTCGGCCGATCCGACCGACCTCGATCGGGCGCTCGAGCTCACGACTGAGCTGGCGGAAACCTGGCCGGCGAAGCCGGAGATCCGGAACCGCCTCGCCTCTCTCTACATCACGGCCCATCGGTTCGGCTCAGCGTTCCGGCTCGCCTCGGAGACCGTGAAGGCTGACAGCACCGAACAGGGCGCGCTTGCGGTGTTGTTCGACGCTGCCATGGCCATGGGCGTCTACGAGGCCGCGGCGGCGGCTCTCGCCAATCTCGACGCCGACAGCTTCGGCGGCCACATCCGCGAGGCGCGATGGTTGGATGCTCGAGGGGAGAAGCGAGAGGCGAGGCGTAGAATGCGGAAGGCCTGCGAGCGTATCGAGGACACGGCGGCCAGTCGCCTCGTGGTCGCGTGGTGCTTCACGCGCATGGCCGACCTGACCTCGGGTGCCGCCGTGCCTGCCTGGCACGAGCGAGCCCTCGCCGCCTGGCCCGACTACCGCGGCGTGCGGGAGGCGCGGGCCGACGCCGCCTACGCGGAGGGTCGCTGGGAGGAGGCTCGGGAGCTGTACGGAACCCTGCGATCCGATGCGCACCCGGACATCTATCTGCGACTGGCCGAGGTCGCCGCGATGCGCGGGGACGAGGATGCTGTGCGCGCATGGAACGATCGGTTCATCTCGGCAGCCGGCGCGGCGGCGGTCGAACCGAGGTTCGCGCAGTCCCTCGCCGTCTACATCGCGCGCCATGGCCGAGCCGCGGATGCCGTGGCGGTGATGCAGCGGGAACTCGAACGGCGCCCGTCGATCGAGTCGCACGCGCTGCTCGCATGGACTCTGCTCGAGGACGGACGACCCGCCGCCGCTCTGGCGGAGGCCAGGCGAGCCGCCGCCTGGGGTGAACCCTCCGCGGAGGCCCTCTTTCTCCAGGCGAGGGCACTCGAGGAGCTCGGTCGAACGGACGAGGCCGCCCCCTTGCGTGCCGCGTCGACGGCAGAACCGGCGTCACTGCCACACCACCTGCAACTCGAGCTGCGCGCGGGTCGCTGACCGGATTCGCAGGAAGCGTCGGGCGTTTCGCATTATTCGCGATCGTCCGGCGATCTGCCGATGCTTCCGACCGTCACCGGCTCCGGAAACCGGGCAATCGGGGCGGATTCACGCTGTTTTCGCGGCCTCACGGCGCCAGGCCGCCATTGGGGACCGATTGGAACGTCACTTGCTGCTGTGCATCCCTGCCCCGTCCTCCGATGCGGCACATGCCGGGGCTCGACCGACTGCTTCGGCGGTCGGATGGAAACGTTCCGAATCAACGGTGGCGCGCAATGTCCGAGACGACGTCCGTAGACCAGCAGCCCGTGCCGGAGCCGGCGAGGGAGAACTCCGAGCGCTTTCACATGTGGGCCGCCCGGCCCCTGCTGCGCAGTATCCGGTGGGACCCGGTTCCCGGTGTGACCCCCGCGGACGTCGAGGGGGCGTACGACGTGTTCATCATGCAGGGCGCCCTGCGCAATCTGCTGCGACACGCGTGGAGGGCCGCCGAGGGAGATCATCCCTTCGGTCTGCTGGCCGGTGACATCTGCGAAGATCCCGAGGACGGAACCCGATACGTCCAGATCAGCGCCGTCTGCCCCAGCCGCGTATCCCTGATCGACGGCGAGACGATCCCCCCCGAGGCGTGGGAATCCCTCAACGAGGATCTCGAGAAGCACCGCGTGCAGGGAAGCCTCGTCGGCTGGTACCTGCGCCATCCCACCGGAGACTTGAAACTCACCGAGGCGGAGCGTGATCTCCATGCCCGCTACTTCAACGAGCCGTGGCACAGCGCGGTCGTCATCGGTACCGACGAATCCGAGCCGCGCGGCGGGTTCTTCCGCCGCACGGCACGCGGATTCTCCACGGTCGCCCTGCCCTTCCACGAGGTGGTGACGACCGAGTCGCTGTCAGGCGGCGAGCGTCGCTCGGTGCTCGACTGGACGAACGTCGATACCGATGCCGAGATCCTGCACGATCAGACATGGCGCGACGAGGACGACTCCGGCGGGAAATTCCGCTTCTTCGCCGGCAAGGGTGGCGGAGAGCAGGAGCCCTCAGGCCCCGCCGGACCCATCGCGCAAGAGGCGGCTCGCCGGGCCATCGCGGCCGCCGCTCAGAAGACGGCCGCCGATCTCGACGTACGGCGGCGCGAAGCCGAGGAAGCGGCACGGCAGGCCGACGAGGAAGCCGCCCGCAAGGCACAGGAGCTCGAAGAAGCGCAGAAGGCCGCCGAAGAAGCAGCGCGGCAGGCCGAAGAGGAAGCGGCCGCCGAGGCCGAGGAGGAACAGCGCGCCGCCGCCGAAGCCCGCGCTCGCAAGGCGCAGGAGAGGGCGGAATCGCTGGCGCGCGAGGCGGAGGAAGCGCTTCGACAGGCCGACGAGAAGGCGGCCGAGCGTGCGGCCGAACTCGAGGCCCTCCAGGAAGCGGCACGGAAGGCGGAGCAGCGTGCGACCGAGCTCGAAGCGGCGCTGA
The DNA here is from genome assembly GCA_964578925.1 of uncultured Gemmatimonadota bacterium. GTDB lineage: Bacteria > Gemmatimonadota > Gemmatimonadetes > Palauibacterales > Palauibacteraceae > JARFPW01. Next base: position 2,744 of record CAZOEX010000234.1, read on the forward strand.
AGGCGAGCGAAGAAGAGATGGCGGAGCGGCTCGCCGAGCAGGAAGCCGCCCGCCAGGCGGCCGAGGAGGAGGCGGAGCGCAGCAAGGCGGAAGTCGAGGCGGCGCGGAAGGCCGCGCGGAAGGAAGCGGAACGGCGGCATGCGGAAGAGGAAGCTCGCCTGGCGGCCGAGCGGGAGGCGCTCCGCAAGGCGAGTGAACTCGAGGCCACGCAGCAGGAGGCCGAGGAAGCTCGGCGGGCCGCCGAGGAGCGAGTCGCCAGGAGCGCGGCGGAGCTCGAGGCGGCGCGGAAGGCCGCGGAAGAATCGGAGCGACGGGCCGAGGAAGCGGAAGCCGCACGGGCCGCGGCCGAGGAAGAGGCCGCCCGGCGCAAGCTCGAGGAGGCGGAGCGCAAGGCCGCCGAGGCCAGAGCGGCGCAGCGGGCCGAGGAGCTCGAGGCCGCCCGGCAGGCGGCCGAAGAAGAGGCCGAACTGCGCGCACAGGAGCTCGAGGCCGCCCGCCAGAACGCAGAGGCGGAGGCGCAGCGCCGCGCGGAAGAGCTCGAAGCCCTGCAAAAGGCCGCGGAAGAGGAGGCCGAGCGACGGCGGGCCGAGGAAGAGGCCCGACGAAAGGCCGAGGAGGAAGCCCGCCGTCGCACCGAGGAGCTCGAGGCCGCCCGCAAAGCCGCAGAGGAAGAGGTCGAACGACTCGCCGCCGAGGCCGAGGAAGCCCGGCAGGCGGCCCAGGAAGAGGCCGAACGACGCGCCAGCGAGGCGGAAGAGGCGCGGCGTGCCGCGCAGGAGGAAGCCGAGCGGCGCAAGGCCGAAGAGAACGCCCGCATGCAGGCCGAAGAACAGGCGGCCCCGCGCGCGGAGGAGCACGAGGCCGCCAGGAAGGCCGCCGAAGAGGAAGCCGCGCGCGGGGCCGCCGAGGCGGAGGCCGCCAGGAAGGCTGCCGAAGAAGAAGCCGAACGGCGCGCGCAGGAACTCGCCGAGACCCGTGCCGCGCTCGAAGCCGCGCGTAGGAACGCCGAGGCGGAGGCCGAGCGGCGTCAGGCGGAGCTCGAGGCTGCTCGCCAGGCTGCCGAGAAGTGGGAGCAGCGCGCCGAGGAGGCCGAAGCGGCGCGGAAGGCCGCCGAAGAGGAGGCCAAACAGCGGGCCGAGATCGAGGCGACACACCGAAAGGCGGAAGAACAGGCGAAGCGTCGGGCCGAGGCGCTGGACGCCGAGCGGCAGGCAGCGCTCGAGGAGGCGGAACAGGCCGCCAGAGAGGCCGAGCTGGCCCGGAAGGCGGCGGAGCTCGAGGCCGAGCGACGGACGATCGAAGAGTCGGCGCGGGCCC
>CAZOEX010000235.1:0-4030 GCA_964578925.1 uncultured Gemmatimonadota bacterium
CGGGGCACGGGGATGCCCGTGGCCGGCACGCCCTCGGAGCGCAGGTAGGCCTGCATGAGCCGCGTGGCCAACGGTACGGCGAGCGACACGGTGTTGTCCGGATGCCCGTTCTCGACGATCGCGGCAATGGCGATGCGCGGATCGTCCACCTGGCCGAAGCCGACGAACCAGGAATGCGGCTCGCAGTGCGGATTGTGCGACGTGCCCGTCTTCCCGGCGACCACGTAGTCAGACGGCCGGTAGGGGAAGGCGGTCCCGCCGGGTTCGTTCACGACGCGGGTCAGCGCGCCGAGGAGCTGCCGGCGCTGCTCATCGGGCAGCTCGAGCGTCCAGGAGGCCCGGCGCGCATCGAGCACCTCGCTGCGCCGCAGATGCGGGACCGGCGGACTCCCGCCGAGGGCGAGCGCGGCGTAGAACTGCGCCATCGCGAGAAGCGACTGGGACGCCTCGCCCTGCCCGATCGACAGGTTCAGCGTCACCGATTCCGTCCAGCCGCGCGGCCCGAAACGCTCGTCGTACCAGTCGCGGGACGGCGGGAAATGGCCGCGCGCCTCTGCCGGCAGGTCGAGCCCGGTACGGTTGTTGAAGCCGAGGGCGTCGGCGCCGGCCAGGAGCCGATCGAGACCCAGCCGCAAGCCGAGCTGATAGAAGAAGACGTTGCAGCTCTCCTTGATCGCGCCGGCGAGGTTCAGGTTCCCGTGCCCCACGTCCTTCCAGCAGCGGAAGGAGCGGCGGCCGTACTGGTAGGCGCCGTCGCAGCTCTCGGGCATGTGGGTGTCGATCGTCGTCACGCCGGCCTTCATTCCCAGTACCGAGAGGATCAGCTTCCAGGTCGAACCGGGCGGATAGAGGCTTCCGGTCGCGCGGTTCAGGAGCGGCTCCCGCGGGTCGTCGCGGAGCCGCGTCCAGTCGTCCCGAGAGATTCCGCCGATGAACAGGTTCGGATCGTACGTCGGATGACTGTACAGGAGGAGGACTTCCCCGTTGCGTGGATCAAGCGCGACGACGCCGCCTTTCAACGTGTCGGGAAAGAGCGAATCGGCCATCTGCTGGAGCTGCAGGTCGAGGGCGAGCTCCAGGTCGTCGCCCGGTACGGCGGGAATCGTGGGCCGTGGAGCGAACTCGCTCACGATCGAACCCCGGGCGTTCACCTCGACGAAATGCACGCCGGGCGATCCGCCGAGCTCGCGCTCGTACTGCCGCTCGATCCCGCCCTTTCCGATCGTCCGGCCCGGCGTGTAGCCTTCGAACTCCGCGCGCTGCAGCTCCGATTCGTCGATCTCGCTCACGTAGCCCACGACGTGCGCGACCGAGCGGCCGGCCGGATAGTGGCGGCGGGGGTGCATCTCGATGACCGCCGTCCGGAATTCCGGGCGGCGCTGCTCGATCGCCGCCACCTGGGCGGGCTCGAGGTTGTCGCGCACCGTGAGGGAGGAGGTCGGGCGCCGGCGGAACTCCTCGACCAGCTCGTCGATCTCCTCCGCGTCGAGGTCGACGTGCGGCGCGAGTCGCTCCAGCGTCGCTCGCACGGTGTCGACGCGCCCGGGGAGCACGGACAGCGAGTAGCCCGGGACGTTCTCCGCCACGAGCCGGCCGTCGCGATCGACGATCGTGCCCCGCGCCGGCGGGATCGTGAGCGCCCTCAGCCGATTCTCTTCGGAGCGGAGCTGGTACTCCTCGCGCCCCAGGATCTGCAGCCGGAAGAAGCTGAGCAGAAGCACCGCGACCGCCGTCCAGAGGAGGATCGTCGCCCCGCGGGCCCGGGCGCTGCGCACCTTGAGCGCCGCCTCGCGGGCCCCGACCGTCTCGTGGCCGCCCTGGCCCCTCTCGCGCTCGCCGCCGAACCCCGTGACCCGCTTCATGCCCGGCGGACCAGGGACGAGGCGAAGGTGTCGGCGAAGGTACAGACGACCGCGGTGGCGACCGCGTCGAGGGCGGCGAGCGCAATCGGCGCGGCGAGGTTCCCGCCGCCGCCCGCGAGGAGGATGAGCGCCGCGCGAGCGGCCCACGTGCCGACGAAGAGATAGACGGCGACGAAGATCGCGGCGTCGGCGAAGAGTATGTCCCGCGAGCGCGCCGCCAGGTAGCCCGTGAGGGTCAACACGAGGGCGTAGGTGCCCGGCTGCCCGAGCTCCATGGCCGCCTCCAGCGGACCGAGCAGGAATCCGAGAAACGCGGCGCTTCCCGCCTGCACCCGCAGCGCCGCCAGCAGCAGCCCGCCGATCAGGAGGTCGGGCCCGACGGGAAGGCCTGTGAGCCAGGGTCGCAGCAGGAAGTGCAAGAGCAGCAGAACGGCGACCATGGCCATCGACACGGTCGTGTCCCGACGCTGCAGGTCGCCGGCCCCGTTCGTCATGGGACCGAATCCGGCGCGACGGTGCCGACCCCGCCGTCCGCGGAATCGGGAGGTGGAACGGCGGGATCGACCAGCGCGCCCGGACGCCAGGCCACCACCAGCGTCCCCTCGCCGGGTCGAACCGCGGGCTCGACCAGGAACGAGTGCGTCCAGCCGAGCTGTTGTTCATGCTCGGCCAGGACGCGGCCGACGGGGAGTCCGCGGGGGTAGATTCCGCCGACCCCCGAGGTCACGAGCCGCGTCTCCGCCGGCACCGCCGTCTGGAAGGGGACGCCCTGGAGGAGCATCAGCCGGTCCCCGTGTTCGTCCACGAAGGGCCGCACGATCCCGCTCGTTCGGCCGTCGGCGGTGATCACCGCGACCCGGAAGTCGGGATGCGTCCAGTAGTCGCCGAGGCCCACGCGACCGCGCGCGCTGCGCACTACGCCCAGCAGCCCGTCCGGCGTCGCCACGGCGAGCGGCGGTTCGACGGGGGTCCTCGCGCGGAGCTGGAACCCTCTCGGCTCGCCGGCCGGGTCGCGGCCCGGCACCAGCTCGGCGGCGAAGTAGTCCCCCGCATCCCGGCCGGGCATCTCCAGGAGGGTGCGGAGCTGGCGGTTCTCGTCGGCGAGGGCGGCGGACGCGAGCACCCGGCGGGCGAGCGAGTCGTTGCGCGCCGAGAGGCGCTCGACGCGGTCGGCCAGCCCGGCGCGGGCCTCGAACACCTCGTGGGTGGCGAGGAACGGTCGGAGCACGGTGGCCCGCAGGCCGCGCACGACGCTCATCTCACCGGCGGGATCCAGGCCGGCCTGGAAGACGATCGCGACGGCGGCGAGCACGGCGGTGACGACGACGTCTCGCTTCCGGCTCCGGGGCTCGCCGACGGTCGTGTAGCGCACGGTTCTAGGAGTCCGTGAGGATCAGTTGGGGCACCACGTTACGGGCTCCTCAGGTCGCGAGCACGCTCCGGAAGCGCGGCAGGTCGTCGAGGATCCGCCCGCACCCCCGGACGACGCAGGTCAGGGGCTCTTCGTCGACATGGATCGCAAGGCCCGTCTCCTCGCGGAGGAGCCGGTCGAGCCCGCGAATGAGCGATCCGCCGCCGGTCATGACGATCCCCCGGTCGACGATGTCGGCGGCCAGCTCGGGGGGCGTGATCTCGAGCGCACGCCGTACGGCGCCGACGATCTGGTGGATGGGCTCGAGCATGCACTCGCGAATCTCGGCCGAGTTGACCCGGACGGTCTTGGGAATGCCCGACACCAGGTCCCTGCCCTTTACGCTCATGTCGCGCTCGTCGTCCGTCGGGAAGGCGGATCCGATCTGGATCTTGATCGCCTCGGCCGTCGGTTCCCCGATCAGCAGGTTGTAGTTCTTGCGCAAAAAGGAGACGATCGCGCTGTCGAGCTCGTCGCCGCCCACGCGGATCGAGGTCTCGGCCACGAGACCCGAGAGCGCGATGACGGCGATTTCCGTCGTCCCGCCTCCCACATCGATCACCATGTTCCCCGTGGGCGTCTCGACCGGCAGGCCGACGCCGATGGCGGCCGCCATCGGCTCGGAGACCATGTAGACCTCTTTCGCGCCCGCCGCGTGCGCGCTCGACCGCACCGCGCGGCGCTCCAGCTCCGTGATACCCGAAGGGACGCCGACGACCACGCGCGGCCGCACCTTGAAGAACCGGTTCGCCGTGAC
>CAZOEX010000236.1:0-4006 GCA_964578925.1 uncultured Gemmatimonadota bacterium
ACGCCGAGACCAAGTGCCGGTACTGCACGCTCTTCCACACCGAGGCGGCGAAGCTCTTCGGTGCGACGGAGGCGGAGATCCAGGAGGCCGCGCACTATGCGAAGTACACGGTCGGCTGGAGCGCGTACCTGAACGGCATGCGGCAGGACTACGACGAGTTCCGTCGCGAGCTGAACGAGGTCAAGAAGTACATGTCCGAGCAGGTCGAGGCACCGAGCGGGGCCGAGGCCGAGGAGAAGGAACTGGTCACGGCCTGAGGCCGCCTTCGACGGTGACTCTACACCTCATCATCACTGAATCGACGAGAAAGCCGAGCCATGCAGATCGAGCGTCTCCGCCCCACCGTGCTTCGCGTGACCCTTCACGCGTACGAGCTGGCGACCCTCGCGGCCGCCGCACGGTGGGCGGCGGACGGCGCCGAAGGTGAGCTGAACCCGGAAGTCCGGGAACAGCTCGACGACGTCCTGGCCGGCTACGACGAGGCCCTTCGCGTGGCGGACTCGGCGTCAACCTCTGACTGACGCCGGCCCGCCGGCTACCCGACCGGAACGGCCTCCCGCGGAGGGATATCCGTCGTCGCCCCCCGACTGATCCAGCCGGCGACGAGCCCCACTGTCGATCCGTACACCGTGAAGAAGATGATCTGCCCGATGTGGAAGAAAACCTCGTCGCTCTCGACCAGGCTCCGTACGATCGGCTGCAGCAGCGGACCGAGCACGGTCAGGATCGCCGCGCCGGCGATCACGCCGAGAACGAGGCCGCCGACCCAGCGAGCGAGCCAGCCGCCCGCCGCGATTCCGCGGCGACGCAGATGTAGCCACTGGTACAGACCGGCGAGGCTGCCGCCGCCCGCGGCGATCAGGATCGGCTCGATCGGCGCGGGGTGGCCTCCGGCGACGAGGCCCGGACGTACGGCCTCGAAGACGAAGAGGGAGAGGAAGCCGAGGGCGCCCAGGCCGGCCCACGTGCGCCGAGAACGGCCGAGCACGGACGCCTGTAGCCATCCGAGCAGTCCGCCGAACACCCCGAGGTGCAGCAGGTGATAGCCCACACCGGCCCGGTACAGCCGACGGTAGAGCGCCGGATCGATCGTGTTCGGAAGCGCGACCGGATCGATGGCCCAGAACTCGGACATCGGCGGCCAGGACTGCGGCCAGAGCAGTTGCACGAACGCGCCTGTCAGCAGAAACCCACCGAACAGGGCGAAGTAGCCGAGCCAACAGGCGAAGATCCATCCGCGAGGTGATCGGTCGAGCAGTCTCGTCATCGTCGAGCCCCTTCGAGTGTTCGCTCCAGTCAGGCGGCCGATCGCGCGCCCTCGTTTAACCCTGCGGGACGAGACTGTCCTGGGGGCAGCCCGGCGGCGGACTGACGACGGGCGCCGGCGCCGGCTGGTTCTCCGATCTCAGCGCGACAACTCGCCCCGGTGAACATCCAGATCGTCCAGGTACTCGCCGTAGATGTGCCCCGCCGCGCTGCCGTCGGGCCCGATCATGTTGTGCGGGAAGCCCGGATCGGTGGCGCTCACCGCGTCGAGGCGGTTCAACTGTTCGTCATCGAGCGTAACGTCTGCGGCCCCGAGGTTGTCCTCGAGCTGCTCCGCGCTGTTGGCACCCACGAGCGGGATCACGACGGGACGCTGCTGCTGCGCCCAGGCGATCGCGACCTGGGCCGGCGAGCAGCCGATCTCGTCGGCCACTTCGACCACGACCTCCGCGATGTCTAGATTCCGCTGCACGGTCGCGGCCCCCTCCTTCGCCCGACCCTCGTCCGGGGGATTCTCGCGGTTGTACTTCCCGGTCAGGACGCCCGCGCCCAGCACGCTCCACGGCGTGACCGCGAGGTCGAACTCGCGCGCCATCGGGAACAGGTCGCGCTCGGCCGTGCGGTCGATCAGGCTGTAGCGGAGCTGGAGCGCGCTGAAGGCCGTCCAGCCGCGAAGCTCGGCCAGGGTGTTCGCCTGCGACACGACCCAGGCGGGCGTGTCGGAGATCCCCAGGTAGAGCACCTTCCCGGCTCGAACCAGGTCGTCGAGTCCGCGCATCACCTCGGTTACGGACGTCGTGTAGTCCCAGGCGTGCACCCAGAGAAGATCGATGTAGTCGGTGTCGAGCCGGTCGAGGCTTCCCTCGACGGCCCGGCGCAGGCTCTTCCGGTGATTCCCCGACGCGTTCGGGTCCTCGCGGTCCAGGTGCGCCATGGTGTACTTCGTCGCCACGACCCAGTGGTCGCGGTCGGAGGCGATGAAGTCGCCCACATAGCGCTCGCTGGTTCCCTGGGTATATACGTTGGCGGTGTCGAGGAAGTTGCCGCCGGCGTTGGCGTAGGTCTCGAAGATGCGGCGGCTCTCCTCTTTGTCCGCACCCCAGCCCCATTCGGTGCCGAAGCTCATCGTGCCGAGCGCGAGTTCCGAGACGCGGATGCCGCTCCTGCCGAGAAGTCTGTATTTCATCGAGCACATCCTTTTCGAGGGCGGGAGGGGATCGCGGCTTCTCTTTCCTGAGCGTAAGGTCACGTCGGACCGGGGCAAAGGCCCGCACCTGGAAGGATGTGGAGGGGGACGGGGGGGGAGGCATCGCGACCACGGTTGCCCCGCGTCGCGATGCCCCGATGCCCCTACCTGTGGGCCTCCCAGTTCAGCGTCTTGGTCGTGCCCGCCGGCGGCGGCAGGTCGTTGGGAGACTCCGACTGCGGATGGTTCGGCAGGTAACAGAAACCGGTTCCGCTCAGTACCGTCGCCACGCCCCCCGAGACCTCCTCGATCACGGCGGTGTGGGGGCAGGGACGAACCGTGGCCGACGCGAACGAGAAGTGGGCACTCCCGCCCGTGATGTGCCCGTCGTCGACGAAGAAATCGGACTGGGGTTGTTGGAATGGGCCCTGTCCACCGCGTGTCATGCAGGCATTGAATATCTTTTCAGCGATTCCCTCGAAGGTGGAACCGGACTGCGTGAGCTCCATCGTTCCCGCCGACTCGCAGCGCGCGTGCGTGTTCGCACCTTCCGGCTGGAGTCCGAGCGCCAGGGCGACGAACGGAGGAAACTTCAACCGCTCGACGCTGCTCCAGCTCCACTCACCACTCACGTCGGGCGTCGCGGCGGCACTCGCCGCCGTCACCGTCGGGGATTCCACGATCGCCCCGGTGCTCCGGGGACTCGTAGGCGAGCGATCCGAGCACCCGAGGGCCACGAGCCCCGCCGACAGCAGGACGATCGGGCCCGCTGGACCGAATCTGAACATGCGTATCTCCTGGCCGCACTCGCGGCCGTCCGGGGGACGCTCCGGCGCTGCCGGAAGTGGCATACGGACGGATGCGTCCCTAGCTTTCCATGTGACATATACGTCCGGGCTGACGGCAGACTCAGCCCGCGCTCACCTCGGCGGTGAGGATAATCCAGCGGGCAGGACGGGTGTCCGATGATTCGCTTCTCCACGCTCGGCGCGATCCAACTTCGGGCCACCGAGGACGCCGAGGTGCAGGCGGTTCTCTCCCAGCCCATGCAGGTTGCCCTCCTCACCTATCTGGTCGTCGCGCGTCCCCGGGGCTTTCATCGTCGCGACACGCTACTCGGCCTGTTCTGGCCGGAACTGGACACGGCCCACGCGCGCGGCGCGCTCAACCAGGCGGTGTACAGGCTCCGCGGTTCGCTCGGTCGCGAGGTGATCCTCGGGCGCGGCAAGGAGGAGCTCGGCATCGACCGGCAGCTCGTCTGGAGCGACGTCGCGGCGTTCGAGCGCGCCGTGGAGGAAGGCTCGCTCAGGGAAGCGCTGGAGCTGTACCGGGGCGAACTGCTCGCCGGGTTCTTCCTCTCCGGGGCGCCCGCGTGGGAGCGCTGGCTGGACGCGGAGCGCGCTCGCCTGCGGCACATGGCCAGCGGGGCTGCGTGGCGTCTGGCCGACGACGCCGCCGCGGGTCGACGACAGGCGGACACGGCGTATTGGGGACGGCGAGCGATCGCCCTGACGCCGGGGGACGAGGCGTCCCTCAGGCGCCTGATCCAGCTCC
>CAZOEX010000237.1:0-4000 GCA_964578925.1 uncultured Gemmatimonadota bacterium
CGGGTTCGGCAACCCGGCCAGCGCCCCGGGCGACGCGTTCGCCTTCCACGCCTTCTACCGATCCGCCGACGGTAACATCGACGATCTGGGCGTTCTCCCGGGACAGGCCCGGAGCCAGGCCCTCGGCATCAACAACCGCGGCGAGGTCGTCGGACAGTCCGCCGGCAGTCCCGACGGACGACGGGCCTTCTACTGGAGGGACGGCGATCTGAGCGACCTGAACGATCTCGTGGATCCCGATTACGAGGGCACCCTGCTCACCGCGGGCCACATCAACGACGCCGGCGTCATCACGGGCATCGCCCTCGACCCCGTCACCGGTGACGAGGTCGCCTTCGTCGCCCGCCCGAAGGGAGGGGGAAGCTGAGCTCGGGCCACTGGCCCGCATCGCCAGCCCCGGCCGCTCGGCGGCTCGGCGGCAAGGGCACGGAACGCTGAATCACGCCCGGAGGGTGTGGTGGGTCGTCGGGTGAAAATGGTCCCGCGCCCACGGCCGCCCCCCTCCGGCGTCTCTCGAGCGAGATTCTCACTCCACGAACTTCGCCAGGTTCTCGAGCGTGGATGCCAGGCCGGTGGCGTGATCTTCCGGACGGATTCCTTCGGGCACGTTCTCGCAGCGAACGGTGACCTCGGTGCCGGCCGACACCGGCGTGAACGTCCAGGTCATCCGCATCACGCCCGAGAAGCGCGGGTCTTCGGAGTCGAACGTCACGGCCTGCTCGATGCGGCGACCTTCGACGAGCCGGACGAAGCCGACCTCGACCTCGTCCGCGTCGGCGGAGGACTTGCCGGGCTCGTGGTCCGCGCCCACGTACGTGAGCCGCATGCGGTAGGACCCGCCCTCGCGGAAGTCGAAGTCCTCCACCTGGCCCGTCATGCCCGTCGGCGGGAGCCACGCCACCATGGCCGCAGGGTCCGCGAAGGCCCGATACAGGTCGGCCGGCGACGCGCGGATGGCCCGGGACGCCTCGTCGATCCTGTCCGTCATGGTTCCCCCTCCGGTGGCCGGGCTCCCTCGTCCGGTTCCAGCCAGGAGTGCACCTGGATGATGTTCCCGTCGGGATCGCGGAGCTGCAGGACGTGCAGGCCGAACCGCTCGAACTCCGCGACGCGCGGCCGCTCGCCGGTGACGAGCTCCACGCGGTCGGCGACGGCCTCGATGTCCGGCACGTGGAAACCGACCTTGAAGAATCCGTGCGCCCGCTCGACGGTGCGCGCCTCGTCGTGCCGGATCAACTCCACGATGAACTTCTCGCTCCGCAGGTTCAGGATACGCCAGCGTCCGTCCTCGGCCTCCGATCCGATCCACTCCTCGAGGCCCAGGACGTCCCGGTACCACTCGACGGCCGCGTCGAGATCGCGCACGATCACCGCGAAGTACTGGGGTGTTCCGATCGGGAGGGCGGTCCTCGGCGCGGGGCGGGCGTCACCTGCGGTTGCCGGCAGCGAGTCGCGGTCGGTCTCCTGCGCGATCGCTCGATCGAGCGTGCCGGCCGCCGCGAGTGCGCACAGGGATGCTGCTCCGATGACCAGCCTGCTGCCGAGTCGGCCCATGTATCGTCCCGTTCGCTGCGACGGCGAATCGTCGATTCTTCGCGGCTGGTCCCTTTGCTTTCCACCCGGGAGTTGTCGAAGAGTTCGTGGGGCGCTGTACCGCTCCATCCCCGGCTCGCGGGCCGACCGGGTGTATGGCCGGGCGATCGTGGAGGTTGATTCGGTCAGTCGCCGAAGCCGCTCCCCTCGCGTTAGAATCCTTCCCGCGGAGGGCTGAAGATGTCGAGAAATCGGGCGCCGGCCGATGCTGCGCGGAACGCGAGGTAGACGCCGCCGGGCGTCCGCCAGAAATCCCCGGCCTTCACCGGGACTTCTTCACCTCCCTGGAGCCGTACGCCCTCGCCTTCCAGCAGCACTCCCCATTGCTCCTCGGGATGACTGTGGAGCCGCCCTTCGGCACCGGGCTGGACGGTCACGATCGACAGCATGACCCGGTCCCCCGTGAAGATCCGTGCGCTCAAGCCGGGGGCGAGCTCACGACGAATGCCCCCGGACCGGTCGGCCAGGTTGTAGAATTCGAGGGGAGTTTCCATCGGGCTCGCTCCTTCGAGTTCACGATCGGCGTTTGACGGTCGAGTGCACCGCTATGGTTCGATGCCGAAGATCTCGCACGTGCTCTCTCCACTCTCCAACCTCTTCCTCACCGACTCCTCCCGGCGGGTCAGAACTCGCACCCTGTCGGCAACCTCGTGGGTGATCTCTCCGGGCACGACGACGACGCCGTCGTCGTCACCGACCACGATGTCGCCTGGTCGAACGCGAACGCCCGCACACTGGATCTCGACATCGATCTCGCCCGGATTCGATTTGCGAGTGGGCCTGGGATTCGCCCCCAGGCAGAACACCGGGAACCGCATCTCCTTGAGCCGGGCGGTGTCTCGAATCGTGCCGTCGATCACGAGGCCTCCGACCCCTCGCCCCAGACACGACCTCGCGAGCAGCTCGCCGAAGGGGCCGAAGGACCTGTCCCCCGAGGCGACGACGAGCACTTCGCCGGGCCTGGCGAAGTGGATCGCACGATGAATCGCGGCGTTCTCACCCGGCACGATCCGGGCGGTCCTGGCGGGACCGTGGATCCGCACCGCGTCGAAGAGCGGCGCGAGCGCGGCGTTCATGACGCGCACCCCTCCGTGAGCGCTGCACAGGTCCGCGACCGAGTGCGAGCCGAGGAAAGCCGTGGGTTGCGCTGCCCTCACGTGGCGTCTCACGACTCCACCGAGCGGACGAAGTCGTCCAGGCTCGACCACAGGGCCGGTGGATTCGCATACATGGGGAAATGCCCGGACTGCGGGATCTCGGCCAGGCGGACGCCGTGCCGCCGCAGAGTCGAAAGATACGTGAGCGACCGATTCATGCTTCCGTACACGAACATCTTCTGCATCGGGAGACCCACGAACTCGTCGAGCAGTCCGGCGTTGTCGGAGAGGTCGACCATCGAATGAAACACCGACGGGACCACCTCGGGACGGACCTTGCATTCGAGGCTGACCGCGTACAGTGCTCTCGAGTATGCCGGCGCAGCCCGGTTCCGCTCCACGAATTCCGCGAAAAAGCGCTCGGGATCTCGAGCGGGATGCTCGACAATCTGACGGCTCAGGAAGCAGTCTTCGGACGACAGATTTCCTTCGATGTTGGTGAAACTCAACACCCGGTGCCGGCGGTCGGCGGCGAGGAGGAGTGCCGTGAGCCCTCCCATCGAGTGCCCGACGAGATGGAAGCCATCGAGCTCGTGGTGAGCGATCACGTACTCCGCGGCCCGTTGCAGGAACGCTATCGAGACTGCGCGGAGATCGTCGCACTTCGTCTCACCGAAGCCCGGTGCGTCGTAGGCCACGATACGACGGCCGTGGAAGGCCGGGTGGTGCATCAGGTCCGCGAAATCCTCCTTCGTCGAACCGAACCCGTGCAACAGCAGCAACGGCGTTCCCGCACCTTCGCGAACGAGCGAGGCGATGCGGGTCCGGACATCCCGTGGCCGACATTCCACGTACGCCTTCCTCAACTTTTGATCTCCACCGGGACTCCGCCCAGTGGCGGCGCCTCCAGCACCGTTCGGAGCGCGATGGTGGTCCGTACGCCGGACACCGTCGGGATCACATCGATCTCCTCGTCGAGGACCCGGCTCAACGCTCGGGTGCCCTCGGCGCGAATCTTGACGAGGTAGCAGTCTTCACCGGCGATCTTGTGGACCTCTTCGACGCCGGTCACGGACGCCAGGGCCCCGGCGGTATCGAAATCGTCCGTGGGCTTCGCTTCCCGAACGAAGACGAAGGCGAGGAGGGGCATTCCGAGTGCCTCCGCATCGAGGCGGACTTCGTAACCTCGGATGACGCCGGCAGCCTCGAGTCGACGGATCCGGTCCGAGATCGCCGACGCCGTGAGCCCGATGCGCCTCGCGATTTCCGCCTTCGATGTACTACCGTCGTCGAGAAGAATCGATAGTATT
>CAZOEX010000238.1:0-3991 GCA_964578925.1 uncultured Gemmatimonadota bacterium
CGACATCCCCGACGAGGTGCTCTTCCGGGCCCTCGAGGCCGTGGCGCCGGAGCCGGTGCCGCCTACGCCGGATTAGAGGGAGTCCCCGCGGAGTATTAGATTCCGCCGCGTCCTGACGTCCACGAGGTCATCACCCGAAGGAGAGCGACCATGACCAAGGTGGTTCACTGCAGAGACGTGGGGTTCGACTGTGACGGCGTCGTGCGAGCCGAGACCGAGGAAGCCGCCCTGGCGCAGGTGGCCGAGCACGCGAAATCGGCGCACGGGATGGAAGAGGTGACGCCCGACGTGGTGGAGAAGGTCAAGTCGGTGATGCGCGAGGAGTAGCGCGCTTCACCAGGCGACCGGAAGACGTCGTGGGCGCATCAATTCTTCGAAGGGCGGGTACCCGCGCAGGGGATCGAAATCGGGTTCCCGGTGGTCGGAGAGGAGATGCGCCCATCCCTTTTCGTGGGCGGCGCGGAGCAGCTCGACGGCCTCTCGCTTCCGGTCGAGTGAGGCGACGATGCGTGCCTGCCACTGTTTGTACCATCCGCCGCCGTACGGGGCCTCTCGTTCGGACTCGGCCGCGAACCAGTCGGCCAGCGCCTCGGCTTCGTCCTCGTCATCGAGTCTTCCGGCGATCACTCCCAGGTCGCCTCGCACGACCTCCGGCAGTACCTCTTCGCCGAGGAGCCGAGTGAAGATGTCGCGCGCCTCCTCGAGCCGTCCGGCGAACGCGAGCGCCCGAGCGTACTCGACGTAGATCGGCCGGTCGTTCCAGATGCTGTCGGGTGCGGCCTGATAAGCGGCCACGACGCGCTCGCGGACACGGCGACCCGCGTCGGGAGCACCGTGCGTCCGGAGTTCCGCCGCGAGGTCACCGGCGAACGCCACCAGCCCGCGATTCCAGTCACGGTCCGCCAGGAGTTCGCGAATCCGTTTCTCCACCTCGGCGCTCCGGCCGAGCGCCGCCTTGGCTCGTAGTTCGGCACCCAAGCCGCCATTCGCGAACACGTCCCTCCACTGCTCGACCGTTGCCAATTCGTCGCCGAATCGCTGCAGGGAATGCAGGGCGCGAGTCTTGAGATGCCAGTATCGATTCGGGGCGATCGGATCCTCGCGGTGAGCGGCGGCTCGCTCCAGGTGCGCGAGGGCGTCGGTCGGGGCGTTCAGCATGAGCGCGAGCTCGGCCGCTTCCAGCCACCAGTGCGAACGGGGTACCAGCTCGACGACTTGCATGATGGCGCGGTAGGCATCGAGTAGAGAACCCCGGGCCAGTGCCATTCGATAGTCGAGCATCGCCCGATCCCACGGCGCCAGCTGCGGCTTCTTCTCCTCGAGCTGGCGTGCCATCGCATCGACTTCGCTGTTCCCGTGTATCGGCAGTTGCATCGCCCAGATGAGGGGCGCGGTGAACGTGGAGTCGAGCTCGGCCGCTGCCGTGAAGCTCTCGTGCGCAGCCCGAAAATCGAGGGCGGCGTACTGATCGAGCCCCCGGGCGTACAGCCGGTAGGCCTCGATGTCGGGGGGTTGACTCGCCGCCACCCCCCAGTCGCCAAATCGCGGATCGAGCACGGTGGCGAGCGCACCCGCCAGACGCTCGCGTACGCTGATGACGCCGGGAACGAGCTCCTCGAGGGGGGTCGTCACCGGTTCGAGGCTGCGCACGAGCGTCCCGCTCTCCACGTCTATCACCCCCGTCTCGAAGACGAGCCGCCCGTCCATTCGGGCGTAGGAGCCGTGGACGAGGATGCCCGCCCCGGCCCTCCGTGCCACCGCACGGAGGCTCCCCTCGGACGGATCGTCCGTTCCTCGACCGGGGTCGTCCGCGGGCGGTTCCAGCAGTGTCGACGGCACGACGCGCGCGAGCCCGGTCCGGGCGAGCTCGTGCGAGATCCAGTCTGCGGTCAGGTCGCCGATCACGTCGAGCGAATCGAGACCGGTTCGGTTCGTCAGACTGGCGACCAGGACGCGCCGCGGATCGAGGCGCGTGGTTCCGTCGGTGGCCGGATCGTCTCGTGCCGACGTACCGTCACCGGTGACGGCGAAGAGCAGGACGACGATCACTGTCGTCAGCAGCGTTCCGGCGACGAGACTCCACGCCCGTCGCCAATCCGCGTCCGGCTCCTGGCGTTCGATTCGCGCGGTCTCGGCTTCCCCGGCGATCGTCCGGTTCGACGAAACCGGTTCCTCCGGGATGGCGTCCGTCTCTTCCGCGGCGGTCGCGTGCGCCGGCTCCGTTTCGATCCTCCTCACCAGTTCGACTGTCGCCGCCGAGGGATCCAGGTCGAGCTCGCCACGCAGATTCTCCCGGAAGCGCTCGTATGCCCGGAGTGCCCCCGGCCGATCGCCCAGCTCCGCGAGCAATCGGATCCGTCGACGCAGCACCTTCTCGTCGTAAGGAGCCAGCTCCCCGGCGCGGGCGAGCCAGCGGACCGCGGCGACCCGGTTCTCCGCGGCCAGGGCCGTCTCGGCGAGCTGCGTCGCGCACTCGAGCGCGCGCCGTTCCATGAGTCGGCCCTCCCGGTCGACCCAGCGTTCGAACCTGGGACAATCGGACACGTGGAGGCCGGGCAGCAGCGGCCCCCGATAGAGCTTCAGGGCCGCTTCGAGATCGGCGGCGGATACGGCCGTTCGGAAGGCCGCCGCGTCACACCAGAGGATCCCGGCGTCGACTTCGAGACTCTCTCCACGAGTCGCGATGACGTCGCTGCCGAGGGAACGCCGGAGTGCGAAGACCGCCTGGTTCAGCGCATTCCGGGCCTTCTTCTGGGAGGATTCGGGCCAGAAGATCGCGAGCAACGAATCCCGCCGGATCGGTCCGGGAGGGCGCGCGATCGCCAGGTACGCCAGGACGGCGAGGCGCTTGGGTTGGCCGAGAACCGACCGGAATCGGCGGGGAGCCGCTTCCTCGACTCCCGCTTTTCGCAGGTTGATCGTGCCGAGTGTCTTGAACTCGAGCATGGGTTCTCTTCGTCGTACGACAGCCGGTTCGCGGCGCTTATGGGACGAATAAGGCCGCCATAAGCGGTTCACTCGAATATAAGGGCCGGACCGCCGTCGTGGCGCGGCGACCGCGACGCGAGGGTTGCAATCCGCGTTCGCCGTCCCGGGTCATCGTTACACCAGATCAGGAGGAGACATGCAGATCCCGTCCAGTCGATTCGTGGCATTGCTGCTCTTCTGCGCGACCGTCGCCGTGGCCTGTGAGCCCGATCCGCCCGAGATGATCGGTCCGGAGGAAGGGGTCACGGCGACCGAGATGGACCCGCTATCGGCCAAGCCCGAATGCCCGGGGCACCCCAGCTGCAAGGAGGATGACGACGACGGCGATTCAAGTGGTCCATCTGCGACCTCGGGGATCAATGCTCCCCCGTTCGTCGACGGCGTGCCGAACGCTCTGGCGACCGATGGTGACCAGGCGGCCGACCGCAAAGAGAACAAGCGGACGCTCGAGTATCGGATTCCCGGCGGGAACGAACCCTTCATGGTCTGGATCACCGCGAGCGACGCCACGGTCGACGGTACCTGTGCGACCTCCGGCGATTTTGCAGCGGCGGGTGTGACCGAGGCCGAACTCGCGTCAATTCTTCAGCAGGATCTCGGCGGCTCGGCCACCGCCGTGGGCGATGGCGGACTCGTCGTCGACAAGCGCACGACGGGTCCGTCCGATCTGAACAGGGTTGTGCTCGTATGGGATCCGGATCCCGCCGTCGACGGCGATTTCGTCGCGCGCGTGCCAGCCGAAGCCAACCTGCTCGATGGAGTCGCTCCGCCGAGCGTGATCCTGCGCGAAAAGGGCGGTGGCATCCGTCAGATCGAAATGTCCGGGGGCGTGGTTCGGCTCACGAACCGGGGCGCGGCCCCCGACTGGCCCACCATCGAGTGTGTAAACAACGACGTCCTCATCGTCAACGCGTTCGATCCCGAATAGCCAGTCCCCCCGCCCGTACCGCCTCCAGGTCGTCGCGGTACTTGAGGAGCACGCCGAGCGTGGAGTCGACGGTCT